>CAYTAP010000017.1:38703-40141 GCA_964435775.1 uncultured Tepidisphaeraceae bacterium | reverse complement strand
GGGTCATCCAGCCAGAAGAGATCCAGCGCGTTGTACCACCGTCGGGCGATTTCCGCGGTGTCCTCGCGGGAAAAATTGGTGATGTCGAGCAGGAGGATCCGGCTGAACAGGGCCCGCCAGTAGGTGCGGGTGGTCGGCGTGTCGGCGCCGGCGTATGCGGGGGTCTGGCAGAGCCAGTCGGTGACGATGCCCCATTGCTTGGACAGATGAACCCTCAACATCGCCAGGCGAAGCTGGTCGGAGTTGGTGTATTCGCCCGTCAGCGCCTTTCCGCAAAACGCGCGGCCGGGGACGACGGGGCTCATCAGGTTCGGCCAGATCGCCGGTTGCGACGGCTGCCCAGCTTCGGTGACGGCGTGCGCGAATCGTTTCATGAGGATGCGCGATTTCCAGATCATCGATGTCGGCTCGCGTCCGCCGTCGTCACGCGTGTAGCCGAATTGCGGCGCCGGGCGGTCGGTATAAACCCATGTGGCGTTGTCCTGATACACGAAAGACGACGCGGCGCGTTTGGCGGCCTCGGAGAGCCACCAGACGCGATAGTCCTGGTTGGATTGTGTTCCGTTTGAAAACGCCTCGATCATCACCCACGGATTGGGCTTGATCCCGGTCTCTTCAAAGCGCGGAAGCAGGTCGGCGGTCATCGGCCCGACCGTCCGCTTGTACAACCCCATGCCCGAACCCCATTCGTAATAAAACTGCTGATATTCAGGAGTCCCCGCGCACTCCGACAGCGCCGAGGCGAGCATGCCCGTGCGGTCATAACCATTCTCGTCGGCATATTTTTTGAGATAGTCGAGCGTCAGCCATCGCCCGTAGGTGGGGTAGTTGGCGGGGTTCCAGAAGTTGGTGAAATAGACGCCGTTTTTATACGTGGCGTTCTTGCGCGGCATGTTGCGCCACAACCGCGCGTTGGCCGGCATCGGTTTGAAGGGGCTCGCCTGGAGCGCGAAGTTGAATGTCCTGGGCTTGTCGAGCTCGAGCGGCGAGTTGACCAGCCAGATGCTCATCGTCACCGCATCGCTCGCGCGGTCGAGCGCCACGGCCGGCAGCTTGCGGTCATTGTGCGTGCCTTCGTCCGATTCCTGCGAAAAGCAGAGGCCCCGATCGTCATCGCCCACCCAGATCCACGGCGGCATGTTGCTCGTTCGGCTGCTCCCTTCCTGGTAGGGCATCGTAAATGAATCCCAAACCCTGCCCGGCTTGGTGTCCAGGAACCCCAGCGATTTGTCGGTGTAGCGGGACATTGAAGTCACCGCCGCATCGATGAGTGTCGCGTGCGCCGCCTGGATGGGGATGTCCAGCCGCAGTTCCTTGAGCTTCACGCTCGACTCCTGAGAACGATATGTGGCGGCGAAGCGATAAAAGCCGTCGTAGTCGAACACCCCCCGCACATCGAGCACCACGCCACCGCCGCGAAAGACCTGATGGTAATCAA
>CAYTAP010000017.1:12270-38693 GCA_964435775.1 uncultured Tepidisphaeraceae bacterium | reverse complement strand
ATGCGCCTTCAATTGAGGCGCATCGCCAATGAGCGTGACCTTTGTCCCGTCCTCGAGCACTGCGCTGAACGTGGCCGGCCGCGCCAGCAGGTTGTCGCCGGCGGCGACAAGACTCTCCAGCAACCCATCTTTACCGTGTTGATAGGTGCGACCCCAGCAGGCCACCGAGTTGCCGTCGATTGTGGGAGGCGTGAAGGGGGGAATCACAATGTCGCTCAAGCCGGCGCGCGGCGCCTTTTCGAACGGCATCACATGCCGTGTGAACTTCTCCGTGTGCTCGGCGATGGCCTTGCCATTGGCCTCTTCGATCACGGCGCGGACGGAATAGGTGACGCCATCCTCGAATGTCCCGACGTTAATGGTCCCGGTGACTTTGCCATTGTCGGGAAGCGGGCGGGCGTCGCGGGCCATTTCCTTACCGTTGGCCGTCACGATGCACACATAACGCTCCGCGGCTTTGTTCGCCTCGCGCAGGGTTTGTGCGTCAATCGCGTAATCAAACCGGCCGAGGGTGGGATACGGGCCGATGTTGAAGACAAAATCCTTTCCAAAATAATTGGTCAGCCAATCGCGCTCGCCCGGCTTGGGCTGCCAGTAGGGCACCCATTGGTCGTAGATCAGGGTATGACCGTGCGACTGGTCGTACACCTGGATGTGGGCGACGGTATTCCGTTCGGTGGCCGACGCCGGATGCGATGCGATCACGATGTCGCCGTTCGTGCCGCCCTGCCAGTAGGTGGCGCCCGGCGGGCAGGTCTGGGTCATCGAGCCCTGCCCGATCTCCTTTCCCGCCTTATAGCATTGAGCCGCCACCTCAATCGTCTGTGGCTGTTTGCCTCCATTGGCCAGCAGGTGCTGCATGGAGAATCGCCCGGTTTTCATCTCCTCGCTCAGATAGTGGGCGCGGAAATTGACCCGACGGTCATCATCAAACCGCAACCGGGCAAAGCGGGAGACGTCGGTGAAATCATCAGTTGGACTGAGGTAGGCGACGATCTTTGGATCGGCATAGCGCACCGCGAACTGCACGCCCCAGATTGTTCCGTTCGCCGGTTTTCCGCCAAGGCTTTTCCAGGGGATGGCCACGCTCGCCATCCACCCGCCGGTCGGGTCCCAGAGCATCGAGGCATAACGAATGTTCGAATCCCAGGGGCGATGAAATTGCCCGATGGTCTGCTGATCGAGGTCGGCCTGCCAGTGCCCGAAGGCGTTGCCGATCACGCGATAGACTTGTCCGGTGCTCGTTCCGTCCGGACCGCGCGGATCGATGAGCAATTCAAAAACATCGTCGTCCAGTAAATTGCCGTCCTTGTGGGCGCGGAGCTTTCGCCCAAATGGATAGGGCACATGCGCCTGAATGACGAGCTTTTCGTCATCGTATGAAAAATTGGCGATGCTGTGGTTGCGATAGCCGGGGAAGCCGAAGTTTCCGGTGGAGGCATCGACGAATCCGGAAAATCCGCCCAGAAACCCCAGGTCACTCTGGATGCCCATCCCTTCGCCGCTCGGCGAGGCGATCGGACGGGGGGTTTTGCCAATCGCCAACAGCGGCGTCGGGTACATGGGCGCGCCGGATTTAAACTTCGGCAAGTTGTTCAAATCGGGCATCGCGGTTTCTGCGGCCATTGCCGGAAACGCGAACACCGTAAGTAAAGTAAGGAAAATACCGGCGATCCACGCCAGTGTGCGAGCGGCCCGGATTGACATGGAATCCTCGACTCGGCGTGATTGCAACACAAGCTGGCGGCGGCGCTCCGATCAGAACCCGAGAACACGCGCTCCGTGATGCAAAAAGCAGCGTACAAAACGAATCCCTCCGCTGCAAGGCAATTCGCAAGCTCTCGCACTTCAGGGGAGGAGTAGTCAATATTTGTGGCCTCGCGCGCGGCACCGGCGGAAATTGGAGGGCGCTGCCCCGCAAAGCCGCGGCGTCGCCGGAGCGACGCCCTCCACTCCTGTATTTCACACAAGACCTCGAACAAGCTTCTTGTTCATTTTCGCGCATTGTGGGGCGTCCACTTGGATACATTTGACGATACAATGGGGTCGGATGGTTGAACCACTGGGCGGTTCAAAGAGTCGTGCCGGACGAGCTCAGCCATGTTCTGTTCGTTTGATTCGGCCTTTTGCCAGTCAGGGAATCATGAATCGTTGTGATCGCGACCCGTTGCCTGGAATTAATCTTTTGCCCGTCACACAAGACTTGTCAGCGTCGGAAACCCCGCCATCAAGTTCCTCCGATCATCAGGGCGTGGCTCTGCTCAATCCCGGGCAAAGGATGTACCTGGACCTGCCGCAGGCGCACCGTGTCCAATTTTTTGCCGACCCGCAAAAGCGGATGGCGCTCAAAGCCGCCGGCGACAATCAGGTTCCGATCAAACTCGCCTGGGCATGGGATGGGCCGGTGGGGACGCAGTTCACCGTCACGGTCTTCCCCGCGGATGATTCGTCAAACAAAGTTGTCGTCAAGACGCGTCAAACCTTCGTCGAAGTCACCAATTTGTTGATCGGGCAGCGATACCACTGGCAGGTGCGGGCTTCAGTGGATGGCCAAGTCATTGAATCCAAAACCGCCACGTTCGCAACCGAAGACCAGGCGCCACGATTGATGCGGATCGAAGGCGTTCCCAACGTGCGCGATCTCGGCGGATGGAAAACGTTGTCGGGCAAGCGCGTGAGGCAAGGGGTGGCGTACCGCTCGGCCGGGTTGAACGACAACGCGCGTGTGGCGACGTACACCGCCGAGGCGCTTCATGCCGCGGCACAAACAGACCAGGCGCTGCGGGAGGCTTATGAGCAAAGAGCGCCGCGGGATCGGGAGTTGGAACAGGCGATGGCCCGACAGCGACAAGTGCTGGCCGACATGCAAAGGATCAGGATCGCGCCTTATCGTCTCAAGGCCGCATGGACGGTGTTTCAACCCGATCCCCAAGTGTATTCACAGGCCGCCCTCATGCGGGCGTCGGAAAATCTCGGCGAGGTCCCGGATATTTTGATGGGGGCCAGCGGGAAACAAGCCATCTTGAGCGAACAGGGTGTTTTTTCGTTCAACGAGTTTCAAGAGTATGCGGTGGCCGTGTTCATGCAGGTGTTTGACTCGCCGGAATCCGGCTACATGCAGTTGAGCTGTGGCGCGGATTGGTATTGGGATTTGAGAATCAACGGCGAGCTCGCGTACGACAAGACCAGCGGCAATGTCGCAGTGGCTTCGTCGGACAATTACGTGCTGCACGTCCCCGTCAGACGGGGGAGGAATCTGATCGTCGCGACGGTCTTGAGTGGGGCGCAGGGGTGGTCCTGGTGTTGTGCGCAGACGCGGGCCGCCTCGGTGGGTCATATGGCGCAAAGCATGCTGGAGGAGCTTGACATCGCCCGGAGCAAGCTATGGGATGTCCCATGCGGATATCAGGAGGCCGGAAAAACCCGGCTGTCCGAGCACACGCGGAGCTACCTCACGCGGACGCTGGGCATCCGCACCGACCTCGACCTCCGCACGCCCGGTGAATGTTGGGGCATGGAACGTTCCCCGCTGGGCGATGACGCGACATGGTTCCGTTGTCCTTCACAGGCGTACGCGAGGATGCAGACCGACGAGGGGAAAGAGGCGTTCGCCGATGTTTTCAAAGTCTTTCTGAATGCGGAGAACTACCCGCTCGTCTTTCACTGCATCGGCGGCCAGGATCGCACGGGCGCGGTCGCATTCCTCATCAACGGGCTGCTGGGGGTCGGTGTGGATGATTTGTACCGCGACTGGGAATTGAGCGGGCTTTGCAACGCCAACATGAGATGCAACCATCGGGAGATGTTTGATCTGCTGATCGAAGGTTTTGAGACCTTGCCCGGCGACACGATGCACGAAAAAATTGAGCATTATGTGTTGAGTCTCGGGTTCACCCGGAAAGACATCCAAAAACTCCGCTCGTTGTTGCTGGAACCCTGAAATGGGTCTTCGGATGCCTCTCGCCACAGATACGACGATTGATTTTATGGATGGGGCAATCTAAGACTTAACCATGTCGAAAATGCCCGTGGTTGCGATCGTCGGTCGGCCGAATGTCGGCAAGAGTTCCTTGCTCAACGCCCTCGCGCACAAACGCATCAGCATTGTGCAGGACATGCCCGGGGTCACGCGTGACCGGATTTCCACCACCATTCCGCTGCCCTATCAAAATGGATCGCGGCGGGAGATGCGCTTCATCGAGCTGGTCGATACAGGCGGATATGGCTTCATCGATCCGGACCAGCTTACCGATCACATCACCCACCAGATCGAATTGGCGATGGCCCGCGCGAACCTGGTGCTCTTGGTCGTCGATTGTCAGGATGGGTTGACCAGCGCCGATGAACATATCGCCTCCCTGCTGCGACGCAAGGCGATCAAAACCGTCCTGGTCGCCAATAAGGCCGATGGTCCGGCGGTCGACCTGGTGCTGGGGGACTTTGCCAGGCTGGGGCTGGGGACGCCGATCGGCGTGTCGGCCGCCAACAATCGCAACATCGATCAGGTGGTGGCCGCCCTCGCCGCCGGGCTTGATCTATCCGATGCGCCGGTGGATTTGCCTGATCCGCAAATGCTCATGGCCATTGTCGGCAAACGCAACGCCGGCAAGAGCACGCTCGTCAACGCCATCGCCGGCATCTACGAGGATGATCCCGAGCGCGTCATTGTGTCCGAAGTGCCTGGCACCACCCGCGACAGCGTCGATGTCCGCTTTGAAAAGGACAACAAGACGCTCATCGTCATCGACACCGCCGGTGTGCGCAAGCGCCGGCAAATGCTCACCCATGACATTGAGTTTTACTCGTTTCATCGCGCTGAGCGCTCGATTCGTCGCGCGGATGTCGTGCTGATGCTCATTGACGGCACAGAGAATGTGTCCGAGCCGGACAAGAAGCTTGCGGCGTATATCGCCGAACAATTCAAGCCGGTCATTCTCGTCATCAACAAATGGGATCTGGCGCTCAAAAAGATTCGTGAGATGGAGCAGTCGCAGGGCAGGGCGCGCGATGACGCGGCGCTGATGGAGGAGTACGGCGATTATCTTTCCAAGACGCTGCGCCATCTGGATTACGCGCCCATTGCGTTCGTCACGGCCAAGGATGGGCGAAATGTCCAGGCTGTTCTTGACGAAGCCCAGCGGCTTTTCAAGCAATCCAATACCCGGCTGGGGACCGGAGTGCTCAATCGCGCCGTCCGCGAGATTGTCGCGACCCGCCGTCCGAGCACACCCACCGGGCGGCGGGCGCGCATCTATTACGCAACCCAGACCGACGTCGCGCCTCCAACCATCGTGCTGTTCGTCAACAACCCCGACTTCATCGACGAACCGTACAAGCGTTTCATGGTCAACCGGTTCCGCGAAATGCTCCCGTTCGCCGAAACGCCGATCCGGTTGCTCATTCGCGGCCGCAGCGCCGGCGCAGCCGTTCCCGCCGACGTGAAGGAAGACCTCGAAGCAACGGACGAGGAAGCACCCACAGGCGAGTCACGCCCTCCCCGGGCAACCAAGCGCCCCAAGCGGCCAGCGCCCCGCTCCTCCGGGGGCGTTCGAAGAAAGTCATCCAGGTAAAATCAGATCTTCATCTGGGCACAACTCGCTTTTCAAGGCGCCGCCGGTCCGTTGGGCAGTGCATCGATGTTCGCCGAGTCGTGCAATTGCTTCATCTGCTCGTCGCTCAGCGCGCGATTGAATACCGCCAGGCCGCCAATCCATCCGCGCATCGCTTCGTAGAACATGCTTCCGCCGGCGTATCGCGCAGCGACCGTGAAGTCGGAGGGGGGAATTTTCGTCTTGGCGTCCCTGACCGGGTCATAGCGGTAGATTCCGCGACCGTGGTAGTAGGGGTTCATCCCGCGATCTCCGCCATTGGGGCCTTCGTGGGTGAAGTATCGGTCGGTGCGGCGGTCCTTGACCGGATCAAGTTTGCGCTCCTCCATGACGCCGTTGAAATACGCGCGGATGTATTTGCCGTCGTACGTGAAGCCGAGTGTACACCAGCGGTCCTCGGGGATTTCGGATTGGGGCGAGGCATAGTCGGCGTTCCAGGGCAGGGCGCTGCCGTCGGCGCGTCGGGTGACGCCGCCTTCGCTGGAAATATGGGGGACAAGCCGCCGGCCGCCACCGTAGGCGGGCATGTGCATGAGCATGGCGTACTGTCGCGTGCCGGTGTCGTCGCCATAGCCTTGGCCTTCGCTCCAGATGCCGGCGATCGTCCTGCTCTTTTCGATATCACGGATGCGGACGACGGCGAACATGCTCACCTGGGCATCCGGTCCGCTGATGTTCAGGTCCGTCAGGTTGGCGTAGGGGATGAACCAGTATTGCTTGCCGTCGAGATTCGCGGAGTAACCGGAATAGGGCCCGCCTTCGTCGCGAGCGATGGGTCCGTTGAACTCGGTCAAGGCGTGCGGCTGGGTTGTCGCCTGGGATCGGCGTGGTTGTCCGGCTTCTTCACCGAAGGTCCAGAACGCGACGAGGCCGGGCATTTTTTCCACGACTTCAGGCTTGCCGACGGGTTTTGCGCCCATGGCCAAACTCGCGCCGACTGATGCGGCCGCGCATGATGCGAGGACAGCTTTCTTCATCATTGAACGATCCTTTTGCGTTGGGTGTTTCGGGTGCGATGAACTAGCTTACACTTTGATCGCGGCAGGGGTTGTCCCCTTGAAGGCGACCGGCGGCACCTGCATTGTCGCGCCGCCGCTGCGGATGGATTCAGCGCCCAGCACGCCAGCCGCCACAGCCGCCCGGGCGGCGAGAGGGTCGGTCGTGGTGGGTTTCCCGTAACGGACGTATTGCAGAAACTCGTCGATGATCAGCGGATCAGCGCCGCCGTGTCCGCCGTCAACCGCCGGGATGTCGATGCGCTCGTCCCCGCGCTCGTTGAAGCCGGTCCGCTTGTTCCAGATTCGAATCTGGCAGTTCCCCGGCTCGTCGCCGATGTTTTCGATGCGTCCCTCGGTTCCGATGATCGTGTAGTTGCGCCAGGCGTCGGGGGTGTAGTGGCATTGCTGGTAGGTTACAAGCACGCCGTTGTCCAGGCGCATCAGGAGATGGTTGACATCCTCAACGTCGAGCTTGGGATTGAGCCCGCGCTGGGTGAGCGGCGGCCAATGCTCATCGGAATGGCTGGGGTCGCCTGCTTCTTGATCAGAGCGACGATTTTTCACCTGGTCATACAACGTCAAGCCGCCCATCCCGACGACGCTGGTCGTATAGCCTCCACAAAGCCAGTGGAGGACATCGATATCGTGAACTCCCTTTTGGAGCAGCAGCGAATTAACGTAGCGGCGTTCGGCGTGCCAGTCCTTGAAGTATGAATCGCCGCCGTACGCGACGAAATGCCGGCCCCAGGCGGCCTTGACCTGACCGATGGCACCGGAGTCGGTCAGACGCTTCATCTCCCGGACAAAGGGCATGTGGCGCATGTTGTGCCCCATGTACAGCTTGGCTTGGCCGCGACGGGCGGCGTCGAGGACTCTGTCGCATCCCTGGATCGTGATCGCCATCGGCTTTTCAAGGTAAACCGCGATGCCGCGTTCAAGCGCCGCGATGGCCTGCGCTTCGTGCAGGTAATCGGGGGAGGTGATGACCACGGCATCCGGCTGGGCCTCTTCAATAAGTACGCGGTAATCCTCGTATGTGGCGGCGTCGGGATAGTCGGCGGCGAATCGCTCAATGGCGTTGCGATGAACATCGGCGCCGGCGATGATCCTGCACCCCTCGTCGGGGCGA
This sequence comes from uncultured Tepidisphaeraceae bacterium, assembly GCA_964435775.1. Classification (GTDB taxonomy): domain Bacteria; phylum Planctomycetota; class Phycisphaerae; order Tepidisphaerales; family Tepidisphaeraceae; genus CAYTAP01. Next base: position 30,957 of record CAYTAP010000017.1, on the reverse strand, counting down.
TGTGCATGTCGCGCCAATTGGCTGCGCCGTCCAAGTCCGATGACGCCGATGCGCAGGTTGTGGTTTCCGTTCGATGAGGCATTCGTCCAGTCGTTCACTTTGACCTCTCAAGTTCAGGAGCATTATTTCTACAATTAGATCGAGTTTAACACGTTGCCGTGATGAGTAAAGGGGAAAGTCCCGCCTTCGGGTATTTAACCGCGCATAAATTTTTACGTCGTCACAAGGATTTTTGTTGACACGGGGGGGCTTTTCTCAATAATGATCGTTAGATCGATTATACCAAATCGGAAAGGCGGGTCATACGGATGAACGACAAAGCCCCCGCGGACAGCGGTTCAAGCCCCTCGCGTAATGATAAATCGCGGAAGTCCCGGTCTCGTCGAGTGGTGGAAGGCGCCTTGCCAGCGGCGGAGCTGGTTTCGGACGTCATCACCGAGCGAAGCCCGATGCCCAAATGGTATCAGCTCAAGCGGTTGCTGATGCGAAAGATCAAGGAGGGGAAGTTCAGCCCGGACGTCGTTTTCTGCAACCAGGAGGAGCTGATGGCCGAGTATGGCGTCAGCTATGCCACGGTGGCGCGGGCGCTGTCGGAATTGGTTCGGGAGGGCTACCTGTTTCGCAAACGCGGCGTGGGAACATTCGTCCGTTCGCGCGCCGAACGACGCGGCGCCAACGCGATCGGGATGCTTGTCATGGACCGGGAGCAGATTCTCCAACACCCTGCGTTTTCACGGTTGGTCGCGGGGATCAGCGAACCCCTTCGCGCGGCGGGGTACAACCTGTCATTCATCTTCGTCAACGCCGAGTCGGAAGCGACCCGGCCGGGCTGCATCGCGGACATTGTCGGGCGCGCCAAGGTCAAGGCACTGGTGGCGCCAACCCAGCCGACGCTTGTCGAGGCGTATCTTCGCCCGCTCGCCGAACAGGGGATGCCGATCGTCCCGATCAATCTTGACGCGCCTTCCCTGGGCCGCTGCGCCGTGCATTTTGATTTGAGCCGCGCGACAGAGATGGCGACGGCGCATCTGATTGAGTGCGGGTATCCCCGTGTTCTGCTGATGATTCCCGAGGATGAGGAAGCTCCGCCGCGGATGGCGGGTTATCGCCGAGCTTTGGCGGCGGCGGGGATAAAGGGGGAATACATCTTCACCGAACCGCGCAAGCGCCCATTGCCTCCCGAGGTTCTTCATGCCCTGAGCGGCATGAAGGGGCCGGTGGGGATTGTCGCCAGCGACGATGTCTCGGCGTTGACGACGATCCGTACCGCACGCGACGCGGGGTGGACCATCCCCGAAACATTGGGGGTGGTCGGCGTCGGGGATGTGTTGCCACCGGAGTTGTTCGAGGCGCCGTTGACGACGATTCATGTTCCGTTCGTTGAAATGGGTCGCATCGCGTCGGCGATGACGCTGTCGCTGCTCGACGGGCGCGTACCCGATCCCCCGGTGCAGCATCTGGCGCCGCGGTTGGTGGTTCGTTCGACCACGGCCGACCTGACCAAGGTCGGTATTGTGCAACAGGATTAGCAGTTTATCCGGCGTGGCGAATCACATCACAAGCCGCGTCGGGATATTTTCAAGTCACGTTGGAGGCATGTCATGGCACAGGTGTTCACACGCTCGAGGTCCGTCACCCATCGCATGCGCGGGGCGTTCACATTGGTTGAGCTTCTGGTGGTTATTGGCATCATCAGCCTCCTCATCGCGATCCTTCTGCCGGCGCTGAGCAAGGCGCGCGAGGCGGCGATGACCACTCAATGCCTCTCGAACCTCCGCCAGATCGGTCTGGCGGCGCAGATGTACTTCAACCAGAACAAGAACTCATTCCCCGTGAAACTGGACTACAACCCACCCAACCAGTACTTCCCCGATGGATGGTATGCGAATGACACCGCGTTCGCGATCCGGACGCTTTCGGCGATCATCACTGGCAAGGAGAGCAACACCCCGTCCGACTTTTTCCTTTGTCCCAAAGGTCCGACCAAGGGGGAAGGAGGCGCCGCCCTGCATAACTATGGGTTCAACAACTCCTGGGGAGGATGGGCGCGCGGCACCGATGGCAGAGGCAGGGGTGCCAAAGCAGGGCAAGTGAAGGATCCCGCGACCAAGGTGTATGCCATGGACTGGCCGGGAGCATCCATCGACCAATACTTTGACAACCCCGTCCTCCAACATCCCCACCATGCCGTACCCGGCGCTGGATCACAGGAGGGCATCACGGTGACGCCGGTGTACGGGTTGGCGCCTCTCTATTCCGATTGCTGGGCCGACGTGTATTCCGGACGTCATGGGCGCAAACCCAACCTTCAAGTGAACGTATTGTTTGTTGATGGACATGCGGAAACGCGCACCTCTGCGGAAGTGACCAAGCAATTTCATCTGGCACAGCCCGGCCCTCCGATTACGCAGATGTGGAGGGTCCCCAACAATATGTTCAACCTCTGGATGCAGTGACACCCGGCCAGGAATGTGCGGCAGCCGAGCCTTCGACCCCACGAACGAACACCAATGATGCGACCTGACTCCAACGCTTCGACGCGCTGCGCGCCGATCCCGCTGCCGTCATGCGGCATGTACATCGGTAACGGCATTTATCCCATGAGCGGCGACTGTCTGCTTTCGACCATGGTCGCCCATCAGCACTGGACGCCGTATACCAATTCACCGCTGGAGATGATCGAGCGGATCATCGCCGACAATCAGGGAAACCTGGCGCAGCTGTGGGGCTCCACGCGCGGATACCTTCCGGCGATGGTAGGCGAGTGGTTATACGCGCTGGATGAGATCGGCGTGACCATTCCGCTGCCCGATTGGGAAAAGGGAGAGCATCTGCTGGCGCGGGATTGCCCTGTTCTCAAGGCGCACGCCGATCGATATGGCGCGGGGCTGGTGCGTTTTGTCCGCGAGGCCGCCAAACGCGGCCTGTACACGCTGTTCATCTACACCGACGCCACGCCGCATTGGTCCAGCCAACTGCACAAGCTTGGGGAGCATTATCTCGGCTACGATTTTGGCGAGCGATTCACATTCCGGCTTGATGATGCCTCGCTCGCTGGGAAACGACTTGAGGATGTGACACTGGTGGAGTTGGCGGACGACCTGGTCGCAACCGTCCGTGAACATGTGGAGGAACGCCGAAAAGCAGGATGGGGGCCGATCTATGCGACCAGTTCCAACTTTCACATTGACTATGAGATTCTTGCCGGGACGGACGTGCCGCTGGTTGAAGATTTCGCGTTTCGTCACTTGAACATGGCGTCGGCGCTGTCACGCGGGCTCTATCGCCAATACCAGTTGCCGTTGTGGGGTTCGCACCTGGCGCATGAGCATTACTCCTGGATTCCCTCCAAAACCGACGAGAAGTTCGCGCTGTTGCGCGCGGCGCTGTACCAGAAATACCTGGCCGGCTGCAAGATGATCATCAACGAAAGCGGCAACTGGTATGTCGAGGCATCGCTGTGCGAGGATTCGCCGAAGTTCGACTATCCGCATGTGCCGCTGTCGCCAAAGGAGGTGTCGTGGGGAGGCGCTTCGCCGGAGAAGTACGTTCCGTACATTGCCGAGGCGCGGCGGCATCATCACAAGGCGGGTGCGGATTCAGAATACTGCCGGCGATATCGCAAGGAGATCTCCGACTTTTACGACTACGTCAAGGAACACGGCACGCCCCAGGGGCAGCCGGAAACATCGCTCGCGGTCATTAAGGGGAACTACGACCTGTGCGGTCATACCTTCAGCCCCAACAGCGCGATCGCGGGCGCATATCGACTGGCGGACGTGAATCCCCAATGGTTCGAGGGGGCGCCTGAGCAGGCGTGGGAGATCGTCAAGCAGGTGTTTTATCCATTGCGGAATGTGCTCGGTCCCTATCCCAACCAGTTTCTGTCGGGCACGCCGCTGGGGCTGATGGATATCGTCAGTTTCGCAGGGGAGCGCGTCGATGCCGGATTCCTTTTGGCCAATTATCGCGCGCTGCTCTTCGCTGGGTGGAACACCGCGTCGGCGGCGCAGTATGAATTGCTCAAAGAGTATGTTCATAATGGCGGGATTCTCTTTGTCTCCATTCCGCACCTGTCCACCAACGCGCGGCGAAACTACAACTCGTACACCGTGGATGAGCTGGTCAACGACGGTGATTTTTCCGAGCTCTGCGGCGTGCGCGTCAAAGGCCCCGGCGAGCGCTTCTATTGGGCGACCGTCCCGGACAGTTCGACGGAACTGGGTGCGCGGTTTCCCCAGCGCTTCGGGATTATGGCGACGCGCTTGGGGGATATCGATGTGGTCGATCCGGCCATCGAGGCGCTCGCGATCGATGATGAGCAAGGCCGCCCGGTTTTGCTTCGCCACAAGTACGGACGGGGGGAGACGTACTTTCTCAACTCCTGGGCGTATCCCGGCGCGATGAACACCAACGAAGGGCCGGGCGCGCGGGTGGGGGCGCAGGGGCTCATCGGTACGATTTACCGGCACATCGCCGAGCGCGTCCGCGGGCCGGTCTTCATCACCGACGACGGCCAGCACGCCGGTGAGGCGTGCGACCACGTCGCTTGGTCGCGCTTCCCATCGGATGGAACGATCTGCCTGCAAAATGTCGATCTGAAACATCCGCGTCAGATCCATCTGCATCAGCCCGGCGGAACGCGCATCGTTAAGCTCGATCCCGGCCAGTTCCTTCGTTTGCCCCCGGCGGCCGCGCGGACATCGGCCGACCATCAAAAATGAGCCTCATCCACCTGGAGTTGTACCGCATGCGTCATCGCCTGATCCTCACCGTTTGCGCCTTGCTTCTGGGCATTGCCGCCGTCGTGCGTGCTGAACCAAGGGTTTATTACCAGGAGAACTTCCGCAATTACGGGGAGACGGTTTCTTTCGCCGCGCATGCCGGCCAATATCGGATCGACAATGATCCGATCTGGACGCAAAGCGCCTCGGCCGTGTTCACTCCTGCCGAGGATGGGCTGGTGCTGAAGCATTTCATGCCGGCGGACGCGCCAAAGGATTTGCGCTCTTACGATGTGCTGTTTCATTTTCGTTTCGCGGGCAAAGGGGAACGCTTTGAGATGCGCCTCCGAGCCGGTGACGGGGAGATCAAGATCGCATTCACGCCGGTCGCGGTGAGTGTTTCGGGCATGGGGCTCAATGTTGAGGGGAAACTGCCAACCGCGATCCCGCCGAGCCAGTGGCGCCAGTGCGTCCTGTCGGTGCGGGATGGGGCATTGACCGTCCACCTCACCGACGAGATGCGCGGCTTCCACAACGTCTGCCATGCGAAAATGCCCGCAATGCCGCTGGTGGGACTCAACTTCTTCGGTTTCAAGGATCAGCCGTTCGCCATTACCGACATCGTCATCCGCGATTCCGGACCCATGCCGGATCACAGCGTCCGGCGAATGTTGCCTTCGCCGATCACCGACACCTCCGGTTACACCACCGGTGCGCAAAATCCGTCCCACGTTGTCAAGGCCAATGACCTGTTCGGCGCGACCGTTCGCACCGGCGCGGATGGTGTGAAGATGGAGATCGACCGGGCCGACGGCACAAAAAATGAAGTCAGCTTCGCCGCCGTCGCAACCAAGGGGCGTTTCAACGAAATCGACTCGTCGCGGCGCAAGGCGGAGAATCTTCCGTTGCCCGATGCGATCATCCAGATTGTCGGCCTGCCCGGATTCAAAACCCCGTTTGAATACCACGTCCGCCCCATGCTGCGGCGCTATTTCACCAGCTACAGCTATACCAACGCCTATTACGATATCGTGCGCGATTGGAACCTTCTGCCGGGTGCTGCGGAGTATCCTTTGAAAGTCGAGTTCCGCCACGCCCTCAATGGAACCGAGCTTTATCTCAACGGCTGTCTCGCCACGACGTTTGAAGGTCCGGCCGCCAGCGGCGTCACGTTTTCACTCTCACCGACGGCATCGATCAAGGATCTGTTCTCAACCAAGGCGCGGGTCGATGTCACGCGTTTTTTCCCGCTCGATGTCGCCGCGCAGCACATGGCGCGTTCGTTTGTTGACGCAACCTCATCGCTGGCGAAGGGGGTTGCGATGCTCAATGGCGTTCCGCTGAACGTCACCGATGGCGCCGGCAGCGCCGACATCGCCCTGACCCGTCAGGGGCAGGGGAATTGGGCGCTGGAAGTCGATGAATACCTCGCACGATCTCCCTTTGACGGGCTGCTGACCGAGGTTCATTTCACGGTTCCCCCCGCGCCCTACAGCACGGCGTGGGTGCTCTGCGCCGTCGATCCCGACCCGGCCAAGGACCCGATCCTGACGACGCGATTGACCCGCTATGGCCACTTTGGCGTCGGTAACAACATGCTCGCCGACACGACGATCACACTTCCGCGCGCCGGTGAGCCTTTGCCGGTGGGCGTAAGCCAGGTGGGGACGGTCAAGCGGCCGGGCAAGGCGGATGTGCCCCTCTATCTCGTCCAGGTGCCGCTGAAGACGGGACAAATCCTCGATCTGGTCAATGACAACAAGCCGCTGGATGTGGACTTTTTCGGTAAGCCGTGGGTCAGCTTCCAGCAGATCGACAACACCTCCAAACCCGATCCCAATTCCACGAGCGCCGTGCAGATTTTCGGTGTGACGCTCGAAAAGTCGCCGGTCACGCTCCAAATGATCCAGTCCCAGCCGGGGAATATCTTCAACAACGATGCAAAGCGCGTGACGAGCGTTGTCGTGAAATCCCTCGCACCGGCCAAGGGAAAGCTCGCATGGGAGATTCGGGATGTTGATGGCAAAACCGTCGGCCAAGGCGACGCCCCCTATGCCTTCGACAAGGCCGGCGAGGAGCAGCCCATCGAAATCAACCTCGATCAGCCGAAACTCGGCTGGTATGAACTGCATATCTCCGCGGTGGGGGAGGATGGTCGGGTTTCGCTGACGCACCCGGCCCGTTTCGCGCTCTTGGGGCATGATCGCCGCAAAGCCAAATATGATTCGCCTTACGGAACGTGGTGGTTCGACGGCACGCACGATACGCCGTCATCGCTCGATTTCGCCGGCCCGATCATGTTCAAGGCCGGCATTCGCAAGGCCGCCTGGACCAAACTCTCCGAAGCGGCCATGGCCAAGTGGTCGATCACCAAGGACCAGATCAACATGCCCTTCAACTTCAAGGACCTGAAGGACCCGGAGAAGGCGAAGATCGCGGGGAAGAAAAAGGTCGATGCCGATCTCAAGAAATATCCACACGCCAGCGAGGTCGTCGTCTTCCACGAAAGCGGGCCGGGCAACGACCTGCCGCTGGAATTGTTCGGCATCAAGCCCGAGATGACCGATGCGCTGATCCAGCGAGAAAAAAAATACGCCGACCTGTTCAACTTTGCCGGCGAGTTTTTCCGTAAGAACTACCCGCAACTCAAACTGGTTGTCGGCAACAACAGCGCATCCCAATCCTGCATCGCGGCCATTTTCCGCCACGGCGGCAAGCCGCAATACATGGACTACATCGGCATCGAATCGCCGTCGCAGGTTTTCATCCCGGAGAAATTGCAGGAATGGGCGATCCAGGGCAACCACATCGCCACCGACACCGCCAAACTGTTGACCGGGAAAGATATTCCAGCGACCGGCTGCTATGAGTTCACCTACCGCTGCGAGCGGGACATGGGCGAACAGCAGCAGGCCGAGTGGTACATGCGCGACATCCTGATCAGCCTCGCCAACGGGTTCAATCGGATTGGCCCGGGCATTTTGTTTGATACCGCCAATTCCTATTACAACGGGCTATGGGGCGGCAGCGGCATCCTTCAGCGCGGGCCATGGGGTTATCCCAAAAAGTCATACGTCGCCTACGCCACGCTCACCAACGTGCTCGACCAGGTGAAGCTGCGCCGGCAAATCCCGACCGGCTCGACGACGGTCTACGCGCTGGCATTCGATCGCTCCGACGGCAAAATCGTGACGGTCCTCTGGACAGCGCGCGGCGAGGCGGAGCTTGCTCTTCGCTTCGAAAGCGCCACGCCGGTTGAGGTGATCGACCTGTACGGGCGGCATGAGTCTCGTCCATCCGCCGATAAAACCAACATCCAAGGCGGCACCGGCCCGACATACGTCGTCACCGACAAACCCGTCGCCGGCATCACCATCGCCGGACGCGGTTTCGCCAAAGACGCCGCTCGTGTGGCGGGTGCGCCGGTGGTGGCGACGTTCGACAGCGCCGATGCCCTGGCGCTGAACGCGGATCACAGTCTGGACACGCCGCTCGTCGCACCGCTTCAGACACCGGTGCGGGAACAGGGCAGGTTTGAATTGACGCAGGTCAAGGATGAGCGGCAGGGCGACGTGATGGAGCTTCGCCTCTCCCCGGCCGAAAAGCCGGTGAGCAAATACATCACCGAATACACGACCCTGCGCCTCAAGCAACCGGCCGTCGTCCCCGGCCAGCCGGCGGCGCTGGGTGTATGGGTGAAGGGCGATTCCAACTGGGGCCGAATCCTGTTCGAGATCCAGGATGCCAAGGGCGAAATCTGGCGTTCGCTGGGCACCGGCGGGTGGGGGTGCGACATCCTCGATTGGCCGGGCAATCTCGCAGTCAACTTCGATGGATGGAACTGCGTGACGATCCCCCTCCGCGAATCGGCGCTCTTCAACGACCGCAGCCCAGGCCCGGTGCTTGAGCAATGGGTCTCCTCCGGCGGCGACAAACGGATCGATTACCCCATCCGCATCAATGCCCTCATCGTGGAGATGAACCGCCAGCCCCTTGACCTGATCGACTTCAAACCGGCCAAGGCGACGATCCGGATCAAGGATGTGGTTGCGATCCCCGCGCCCCCGGTCAAGTGAGGCGGCGCGGGTTTGTAGCGATTATTCAGGCAAGAACAAGCAATGACCAGAAAAGCATTAAAACTCGATTATGATTGATCCGGCTCCCTACTGCCTCAACGGACCCCGCGCCGGCGGCGGGTTTGCGGCACTCGACCGGTTGAATGCGGCGTTAACCCCGTCCGCCGAACTTTCTGAACGGGACATGAAATTTTTCTTGACATTGTCGATCCGGACGCCATACTAAGCCGGAAAGATCGATTAAAGTTGATGCCGGATCCGAAACGCTTCGAATCCATTCATCTCTCTCACACGGGCCACCCGGCCGGAGGAAAAAAGATGCGTGAACGATTGTTTGTGAATCAATCGGGCAAGAAACTCGCTGGTCTGCTCGCCATCGCGGCGGCGGCGACGATGACGTGCAACGGTGCGCTGGCCGGCACCTTGGATTGGGACACCAACTTGGGAACCTGGGCACCCCAGCCGGGGCCAGGGACATGGTACGAGAACAACGCCGGCGCGCTGACATGGTGGACGGGGTCGGCGGATGTGGCCTGGACCAATGGCAACCTCGCGCATTTTGACACGGCTGGGGGGCTCAGTGTTATTGATCTCTCAGGTAACATCAGCACAACCGGCGTGCAGGATTACCAGGGTGGCCTGCTCCGATTGGGCGCTGGTTCCAGCCTTGCGTCCAGCGGCGAGATCATCCTTGGGTACAGCCCAAGCAGCCCGGATGCGGGCCGCGGCGCGATTTATCAGAGCGGTGGAACTGTGACGACCACCGCAACCCACAGGGTCGTGGTCGGTTACGAAAAGGCATATGGTTTTTATCAGCTCTCCGGCGGAACCCTCAATGTTGACAACACCCTTTCCATCGCCCGTCCATATCCCGGCGGTGACTATGCCGTCGGGGCATTTTATCAGAGCGGTGGCGACGTCAACCTGACCAGCACCTCTAGCAACAGCATGGAGATAGCGACCAGCGCAACCGGTGGCGCCAAGGGCGTGTATTACATGACCGGCGGGACCGTGACGTCCGCAGGAGGGTTTGCCTTGGCCATGCGCGGCATCAACAGTTCCGCGCAATTGACGATCTCCAACGCAACGATGGCCTCGACCAGCACAACGGGCACCGTCGGCAGGCTGACCGTTGGTTACTCAAGTCCTTCCTCGCAATCCGTAGGACAGACGGCCGTCTTCAACCTCAACAGCGGCGGCGTGTTGCAGGTTGCCCGCATCACCTCCGACGGGGCGACCTCTGATCCCAGCGCCGTGCAACAGGTGAACTTCAACGGCGGCACTGTTCGATATATTGGTGCTTCGGACAGTATTCAAGGCAACTTGATCGCTTCCGGACAGCAATTCACGTCCAAGTGTTTTCCGGTGGCGTCACATTCGATATCACGAACAGCGCCGCCGGCGCGTTTGCGACCATCGGTGGCACCCTTGAGGCACCGGCCGGAAACGGCATCAGCGATACGACCGTCGCCGTCGCAAATGGCGGGTCCGGGTACATCGGCGCGCCAATCGTCACAATCGCGGGCGCAACGGGCGCCACGGCCGTCGCCAATATGGTCGATGACGGCAGCGGCAATGGGACGTTCAAGGTCGCCAGCATCACGATTACCGGTCGTGGCATCAATGCAACCGCTTCACCCACCTACAGCTTCAGCGGCGGCGGAACGACCGGCACCCAGGCCACCGGTGGCTCGCTCTCCACGTCCGCCAACGTTTCCGGCGGAATGACCAAGACCGGCGTCGGCATGCTCCGCATCAACGCCGCCCAGGGGTATACCGGCTCGACCCTCGTGAAAGCCGGGGCGCTCCAATTGCTATCATCCGGGGACCTGAGCGCCAGTTCGGGTGTATACGTTGACAGCGGCGCGATTGTCGATGCCAACTCAAAAACCGGCGCGGTTTTGAAGGCGTTGGGCGGTGCGGGGATTGTCCATGCCAAGGACGGCGCCGTTGGCGATCGTCTACAGGTCACCCAGACGTTGGCCCCTGGTGACAACGGCGTCGGCACATTGACGATCGACAAGGGAGACCTGCGGGTCGGCAACGGTGTCACCTATAACTACGAAATCGGCGGCACCACGGCATCGCCGGTCAGCGATCTGATCAATCTGACCCAAAGCCTCAGCGGTGGCGACGTTTCGTTCGACGGTGCCTGGACACTCAAACTTCTTGACGTCGGCACGGTCGATCCGACCGGCAAGACCTTTGTCCTGTTCGACTACACAAGCGGATCGGTCCCAAGTTGGTCCGGACTGACCATCGACACGACCGGCACCAACTTTTCCGGCGGAGTCGTCTCAGTGGACACGGCCAACCGTCGCATCGTTCTGACCGACCTGACCGCCGTCCCCGAACCCGGAACCCTGAGCGTTCTCGCGGTGGCCGGCCTGGCGGTGTTGCGACGGCGGCGTCGGTGATCGGTGGAGAGGCTTCAATCGTCCGCGCCCATGTTGTGTCGGGCGCGGACGAGGTGACTTGAGGGAATTGACCCACTATTACGTTGGAGCGCAGTTCACTTTGCTGTAGCGGATTCAGGGAGCCGCGCACGAAGTAAGCGGTTTTTGCGTCAAATACTGTCGTAAAAACCGCTTACTTCGTGCGCGCCGCCTTGGGCTGCTTATGGGTCAGCCCGCTACAAACAATTGGACTGTGCTCTAAAGCACGTCCGTCGCGCGCGGGTAGCTGCCCAGCACCGTCAACTGCATGCAGTGGGACTTGGCCTGGGCGATGGCGGCCTGCATGGGGGCGTCTTCCGTGTGACACTGGGCGTCGATGAAAAAGTAGTATTCCCAGTTCACCTTCTTGCTCGGGCGCTTTTCGATGTCCGTCAGGTTGATCCCGTTTTCCTTGAACACATCAAGCACTTCGGCCAAGGCGCCTGGCTTGTGCGCGGTGGTGAACATGATGGCGGTCTTGTCATCGCCGGTGCGGCGCGCCGCCTCCCGACCGATGACGAAAAAGCGGGTGACGTTGTCGGGGTTGTCCTCAATGTTCTCAAAAAGAACAGTCAGCCCATGCAGGTCTGCGGCGATGCTCGAACCAATGGCCGCGACGCCTGGCTCTTTGGACGCCAGCTCGGCGGCTTTTGCCGTCGAGGCGGCCGGTTGGATATCGCGGTCCTTGGCGGTGGTTGAAAGCCAATGACGACACTGGCTGAAGACCTCCGGCTTGGAATAGATTCGCGTGATGCTCTCCCACGGTTCCTTGGCCAGAAGATTGTGGTGTACGTTGATCAGGACTTCGGCGCAGATTCGCGCCGAGGAATGTAAAAACGCGTCGAGGGTATCCACGATGCCGCCGCCGATCGAGTTTTCGACGGGGACAAGTCCGTAATCGATGTGTCCCCGCGCCACTTCCTCGAAGACGCCGCTGATGTCGGATAAGGGAACGTAATCAACGGATGACCCGAACTTGCCGACCGCGGCCGCGTGGGAAAACGTCCCGGCCGGGCCGAGAAATCCGATCCGCAGCGGCTTTTCGAGCGCGAAGGATCCGCTCATCAGCTCGCGATAAACCGCCTCCAGGCAACGATCCTGCAACGGACCCTTGTTCAGCCGCCGCACTTTCTCAAGCACGGCCTTTTCCCGATCCGGCGCATAGACGGGCGTGTTGTTGTGTCGTTTGTAATGCCCGATCTCGACGACCACGCGGGCGCGGGCATTGAGCAAATCGACGATCCGCTCATCCAGCGCATCAATTTGTTGTCGCAGCGGTTCCAGAGACGCGGGAACGGGCCGGTCGATTTCATCGGGCATGGATCAAGTTTTAATCGCCGGTGGTGGGGGCGTCAAAGGAGAGCGCTCACCCGCATTGCGGCGGCGGGAGGCGTCAACCCGATCATTGCCCTCGCCTCGGCCGGGGTGGCGATGGGGCGCTCGGCGGCATGGGCCAAACTCACCAGGCGCTCGACGAGCGCGGCATTGTTGGCGGGATGCTTCTTGGCCGCATCCATGTACAGGTTGTCTTCCAAGCCCACGCGCACATGCCCACCCATCGTGATCGCCAGGCCGTTGATGAAAAACTGGAATCGACCGATCCCGGCGCCGGCCCAGGTGGAATTGGCCGGGAGGCCCATCGCAAGCGCCGACATATGAAACGGCGTGGCGCTGAGCATGCCAAGCGAGCCAAGCAGGAGGTTCCAGTAGAAGGGGGGCTGGAGAATATCGTGGTCGATTAGATATTTGCCATAGTCGATCATACCGAAGTCGAACACCTCCAGTTCCGGCAGGATGCCGCGCTCCCGCATCCGCTGCGCCAGGGCCTTGATCATCGCCGGATCATTGACCGATGCCTGATTGGGAAAGTTGAGCGACCCAAGCGTCAGCGACGCCATTTCCGGCTTGGCGTCGCCGGTGAGATCGAGGACGGCCGAGCGTTTTTCAAGCTCGTTGAAGTTGCGCCCGGATGTCGAGACGCAGATGATCGCATCCGGGCAGCGCTCGCGGACGCGCAGGATGACTTCTCGATAAATGTTCGGACACCATGTGGGCCGGCCATTCCCGTCACGCGCGTGCAGGTGCAATATGGCGGCCCCCAGTTGATGGCATCGCGCGCAATCCTCCGCAATTTCCGCCGGCGTGATCGGCGTCGCGGGATTGTCCTTGTGCATGGGGATCATGCCGGTGGGGGCGAGGTTGATGATGAGCTTGTTCATGGGCATGCCTCGTGGGTTTGTCGGCGGTGGTCGGACTTCGACGAGTTCGTCGAGTCGTGGCCTTCTGGGGGTTGATGGGTGAGATTCGCTCACCGGCCTTCGATGTTCTCCTTTGTGACTTTGGCTGGAAATCCCATCGCCTGGACGCGATCCGGCAGGTCTTTGGTCACCAGCGCCCCGGCCGCGACGACGCAATGCGCGCCCAGCTTGAGGTTGTCGAGGATGATCGCCGACATGCCGACATATGTGGACGGGCCAATCCGCGCGTTCCCCGCGATGTTGGCCCCGGGCATGATCGAACAGTGGTCGCCGATCGTGGTGTGATGTCCGATCATCGCTCCGCGATTAAGCAGCACATGACGTCCGATATTCGCTTGGGCGGCCACGATGACCCCGGCGTTGACGATTGCCCCTTCTCCCACTCGCGCGGTTTTGGCGATGCGGGCCGTCGGATGGATGATCGTCGCAAACCCCATCCCGGCGGCAGAAACCTGCGCGGTGTACCGGCTGCGAAACGTGGTCCCCAGCGCGACCACCGCCTGGTGCGTCCCGGCATACGCGGGCAGGTCGTCGATCCAGATCACGGGCAGGCCCAGCAGCGGCTGGTTGCATCGCTCCTTGTTCATGTTTTCCACGAACCCGCTCACCTCGAAACCTTCGATGTCAGTTACGAGGTCGGCCACCTCTTCAGCGAGGGTGCGGGTGCCGCAGATCAGAAGTTTTTGCTTGGGTCGGGTCATCTTGTTAGACGGTCAGGCTCAATTCCCGCTCGGTGCTCCTTGACGCGTCGTTCCTCCATCATGGTTTCGATCAATCGCAGAACCGCCCTGGTTGATCCTTCCATCGTGATCTCATTGACAACCAGATCATGCCCGGCCTGGGCGATGCGTTCCCGTTCATCCTCATGTTTCAAATAGTGGGCGATGACCTCCGGCATTTGCTCGATCGTCGCCGCAACCCAATGCGTTCCGGGCAGATACGGACCGGGAAGATACGTCGGTTCGGATATCACAAGCGTCTTGTTGCTCATTCCAAGGATCATCCGCAGCCCGGACAATTCGCCGGGGAAACGCTGGATGTTCAGAAAAATTTTCGTCCGGTTGAGCAATTCCGTGCGGGCCTCCCCCCAAGTCTGCTTTTCATGCCATGATCCTTTTGCTTCGACCTTCACTCCCGCTTCACGAAGCAGGGAGATCAACCGGCGTCGTCGCGGCACATCGAGCGAGCCCAGGAACAGCACGTCAATATCGCGCTCGGCCAGTAGCATGTCCCTGCCAAACGATGGATCGTATCCCATCGGCACCAGGTGCGCCTGAACGCCATGCTCGGCCAGAAACGCCTGCCGCGCCGGCGTCGAGGTAATCACCAGATCGATCACCCCCTGACCCATCAACCGGCGCAATCGCCTGGCATTGGTGTACGGGTCCGTCGCTCGTCGGTCCCGCAATAAAATCTTCGCCCATTCGCGCAAATGCAGACGGGGGCGCGGAAACGGTGACGCGCTCGGCGGGGGAAGCGGCTCGGTTTGCCACAGCACCACCAATGGACCATCATCGCTTGGCGCGGCCCGCTTCAATCCCTTGCACACTCTGGGATGCCAATTCGCGTTGCCCTGAATCCACAAGACATCGCAGCTTCCCTCCGCCGGCATCTCATTGCGAATGAGCGTGACCTCATGCCCGAATTGTTCCAGCGAACTCGCCAGTCGCGGGCGGTTATTGACCCCGTGGGGAAGCGGGGTGTGCGTCAGGGCAATGCGCAGCGCCTTGGCCATGAATCCTCGCAAATCAGCCAATCCCTCATTCTATTTTCGTCCATGAAAACCAGGCACATAAATAAGCTTCGCCAATTGGCGGATTATCGGACCTCCAGGAGGCATTCGTCGCCTCCGGCACTCGAGCGCCGCCATCCGACGCAAGAAATTCCATCCGTCTCGTCGATATTCATTGGAGAGGTCAATGCGCCAATGCTTCAGGAATTGCTGCCATGGCTGCCGCAGGAGGGCGGGAAGGTGGCGCTCGCGCTTGCGATGGGGGGCATGCTCGTGGGGGTGACGCTCTGGTTGATGGGGGCGAGATTCAGCCGGGGTTTGACGACTCTCATCGCTGTTTCAATCGGCGGCCTTATCGGGATGGAAGCTCCGCGCTGGTACGGCTTGTCCATCGGTCCGTCGGCCGCGATCGTGAGCGGAGCGATCGTCCTGGGCATTTGCGGGTTTGTCTTTCACCGGCTGTGGGTGGGGATCGGACTCGGATTCATCATTGCGCTCTGGGCGGTGATCGGCGTATGGCTGGTGTGCGGGGCGACGAAGGATTGGTCGCAACCAACGATTGAATGGCAATCGACCACCCTGTCGGAGGCGGCCAACGAGTATTGGCAAAGCGTACCGGAGGATGTGGCGCGGCTGCTGCCATGGACGGCGGGCGTCGCCCTCCTCAGCGGAATCGCGTGCGCGATGCTCTGGGGCCGGTTGGCGACGACGCTTCTCTACAGCATGACGGGCGTCAGCTTTGTCGTGACGATGGGTTTGAGCGTGATTCAACGGGGTCATGAGCAATGGTTGAACATGATGCCCACGCAACTCTGGGCGCAGCTCCTAACCCTTGGCGGGCTGGTGATGCTCGGCGTCGCGGTGCAATGGCGGCAGGTACCCGGTCGATTGGTCAAGGTGGTTCACCACCATCACCACGATGAGGAGGACGACGATGATTGACCGGACAACCTCGCAATATCCTCGATGCGACCCTTGATGACTTGAACAGAAAGCACGGACGTGATTCATCCAGCACAACAATCCGCGGCGGCACACAGTCAGGCGATCATCAGCATGATGCCCCAGCACTGGCCTGCGCAGGCGGACCTCCTGCAGTGGTGCCAGACCATGGGCCCGCTGACGGCGGTCCTCCTCATGGGGATCGGCGTGGTTTACATCCTTTTCGGCTGGTATCTGTACAAATCACTTGTAACGCTCAACGCCGCCGTCATCGGGGCGCTGGTGGGCGCGATCATCGGCGACAAACTCGGATCGATGGGGGCGGGCGTGGTCCTCGGCGCCTTCATCGCCGGCGTGGTCACCTGGCCGACCATGAAGTATGCGGTGTCGGTGATGGGGGGGCTGTTCGGCGCGGTGCTGGGCGCGAGCCTCTGGCGGGCGGCCAATCTTGAACCTTCATACGCCGCTTCCGGCGCGGCGATGGGATTGATCCTTTTCGGACTGCTCTCATTCATCATCTTCCGCGGCAGCGTCATCCTCTATACAAGCCTTCAAGGCGCGGTGATGTTCATCATCGGACTGCTCGGCCTCGTGTACAAATACCAGGACCTCGCGCCCAAGATCACCGAAAGCATGACCGTCAAACCATTTTTGCTCCCGATGATCATTTTTATCGCGACGATTATCGGACAGGTCTATCAGCAGACCCGCTATCCGCGGGTCGAGCCCAAGCCATGAGCGCATGATCCCGCTTGGCCGGGTCCCGCGTATGCCGTATGCGCCCCGGCGCAATTGATGTGTCGCCGCGCCTCGATGTGTCGCTCCATATTCCCATCCGCCAAAACCGTCATCCGGCATATGATCGAGAAGTGGCCGGCGTTGGCCGGTTTTCGTCATGCTCAACCGGAATGGATTGATTTTCGCGCGCCCGTCGCTTGAGACGCGAAAGCGAATGCAGTGGCTGGGTCGCGTGGGCTTCGCGGGGCGCGGGTTGTTTTATGTGATTGTCGGCGTCTGCGCGCTCTGGGCGGCGATCTATGCCGGCAACAACGATGTCAGTGAATCCACCATAACCGAGGCGCTGCTTGACCATCCGCTGGGCATTGTGCTGATCGGCGCCATCGGGCTGGCATTCGTCGCCAATTCCATCTGGCTGTTTTACAAGGCAATCTTTCGGCCGACTCCAGCCGCGGTCTCATCGGCGAACGCGCGCCTCTGGATGCATCGCTGGGCTTCCGCGGCGCTGGCGCTGCTCTTTGCCGGGCTGGCGGCGACGGTGGGGGCGCTGCTGGCGGGTTTGGCGCACCCGGGACACCTTCATGCGATCTCACGCGTCACCGGAACGGCCATGACCTTCGGTCCGCTGGGGCGACTGGCGGTTGCGGCGGCGGGGTGCATCACGATGCTCGTTGCCATCTTCCAAATGGTCGCCGCATGGCGTCATGATTTGCGATCCACGCTCGACGTGCGATCGCTGCCTCCGTTCCTGCGGGGATCGATTCTTCTGCTGGCCAGGGCCGGCATCACCTCGCGGGACGTCGTCATCGGCATGGTTGGATTTTTCCTGATTGTGGCCGCGTGGAAAAGCAACGCCCAGGCGGCCAGGGGGCCAACGCAATCCCTTCGCGTTTTGGAATACCAGCGGTTTGGCCCGTGGCTGCTCGGCGCGATCGCCATCGGGCTGGTCGGGTATGGCATCTACCTGCTGATCACCGCGTGGTACCGTTCCTTTGATGGCGGTGCCAATCGGCCAGGCGCGGCGTCCAAGGGATGAGCCATTTTTTCAAAACGCGCATCTTTTTGCGGTTCTTTTCGAGGCGACCCCTGCGGTATAACGGACTCAGCACGAGCACCGAAAGGGGTTGCCATGACCGATCCAGCCAATCCGGAACAATGGGAAGATGACAAACCGCAACCGCAGGGGCGCACGCGTGAACAGGAGGAAGCCGCCGAAAGCGCGGCCGGCGCGGGGTTGCTTGGGCTCGGATGCCTGGGCTTTTCCCTCCTTCCGGTCACGATCATCGGAATCGTTATTTTATTCGTGTTCATTCTGTGGGCGTTCAGCTCTCATTTCTGGAGGTGACGCCACACCTCAAGCATGAGGGCAATGGGTTTCGCCCCGGACGGTCACCATCGCGCATGAAAGAGGCGCCGCATTGCCGCGGCGCCTTCTTGTGTTTTCACACAGTGCAATTCAAGCGCTCACATTAGAAACGCTTGCGGCCACCACCGCCCCCCCTCGTAGCCACCATACCCGCCGCGGCCATCGCCGGCGTATCCGCTGCGGCTGCCGCCACCAAACCCACCGGAACGATTTTCCTTGGGACTGGCTTCATTGACCGTCAAAGCGCAACCGCCGATTACCTGGTCGTTCCGAGCGGCGATGGCGGCATTCGCCTCCGATTCGCTGCCCATCTCGACAAATCCAAAACCATTGTTCCGCCCGGTGTCCCGATCCGTGATGATCTGGGCGCTTTCCACCGTGCCGTGAGCGCTGAAGAGCTGTTCCAAGGCCGAACT
>CAYTAP010000017.1:0-12260 GCA_964435775.1 uncultured Tepidisphaeraceae bacterium | reverse complement strand
CTCTTCCGAGCCCTTTCCCATTGACATGCCCATACCCCGTCGCAATCATACGGGCATAGTGAATTGTCGCGGTCCACGTCGAAAAAAGGGAAAAGTCCATGTTGTTGACCAAGCACGAAGAAGAGCATTTTCAGAATCAGACCGTTTACATTTCCGGTCAGGCTTTTATCCGCTGTACGTTTGTCGCCTGCACCCTGGTTTTGCGGGAAACGGTGTATCATCTGGAAGGATGCAGCTTTGAGCGGTGCAACTGGCATGTCGATTGGGTTCTGCTATGGGGAAGTCCTGAATCCATCCGCGAGATCAAGGCGCTCGTCACCCTGATTGAAGATGCTCAGAAGAAACAATTGCCGCCGGAGGGGCAAACGTCCCCGCCGTCTGGTGGAAACAAAAGTCCCTTCGCCAATCCGGACCGCGTGAATTGAGCGGCTTTCACTCCCGCCGCCCGTCGGGCAGTTGCTCACTCGCTCATCGCGGCCGGCGGGGCATTTTGAACCGCTGGCGGACGTGGCGCCGTACGGCGACCTTGCTGCCACAATCCCCAGACAATGATCGCGCCAATCACCATCGCGCCGGCTGCGCCGATCAATGCCCGCCGACGGATTTCCTTCGCCTCATCGCGATCCTTCGCCCCGGCGACCGCGGAGCGCACCGCTTCTTCCGCTGTATCTTGCACCAGCCCTGAAAGACATCCGGCCAGTCGCCGCAAGGTCGGCCGCCCGTGCGTGCCCGCCATGTGAGACGTGCCCGCTCCTCCGTGTCTCGTGGTGTCCGCTTTTGCCTGACCCGCCGCCGTCTCAAGCGCCCATCCCACTGTTGTATCCTCCTGGCCGCACCGTCGGATGACGTCCCGCAGCACCGTGAAGACCGCCGCCGCATCTTCCGCGGGCGCATCGTAAAGCAGGGGGCTGATGTGCGTCAGCCGCACGGCGCCGAACTCATCGATCAGAATGTTCCGTTCATGCAATCCCCCGTGGACGATGCCCAAGGCATGGAGCGATTCAACCGCTGCCACCACCTCGCGGGCCATACCAAGCAGCCACCGCGGCAAGTCATCGGTGGCGCCATCTCGGCGCGCCGCATCGGTCGCCCATTCCCCAAGCGTCTGGCCGGGAAGATATTGCCACACAAGATATGTGAACGCCTCGTCCACCCCGGCGGGGGATGGATCGATCTCCGCGCGTTCGGCGCCCAGGAAGTTTGCCACGCCAGGATGCGCCAGTTCCCGCACTCTCGCCAATCGGTCGCGGATGCTTGGATGGAGTTGCCCCCGCAAGAGACAATCCGCCTCCAGCTTTTTGATCACCACCAAACGATCGTGCGCGCCATGCGGATCCCGCGCCAACCAGCTTGCCCCATCGGTCAGCGTTCTGGTGACTTCATAAGGCCCGATGCGCACCGGGTGATGCTCGTGTGCCGCCTCCATTGGTTCACCCCAGCGGCCGTTGCGAGCCGGTCAGGTACCCAAGCCAACCCGCCTGGTCATATTCAAAATCCTTCCCGAGCATGAACCGCAGGCTGCGCCTCGCCTGCCATGCCACCGCAAACTCGCGGTCGCGCAGTTGCCGGATGAGGCTTTGCGCCACCGCCAATACCTTGTACTCCCGCAGGGCATCGGCGCACCCAATCCGCACGTCACGATCTTCCGCGGCATCCCCAAGGTGCGATTGCAAAGCCACGACGGCGCGATCATCGGGCACGTTGGCCAGCGCCTTGGCCGCCTCGACGCGGACGAGCGTCGACTTATCCTCAAGTGCCTGCAGTAAGACGGGCACGGCGTTGTGATCGCGCGAGCGGTTCAGCGCCCGCACTGCCGTCGCCCGAACCAGTTCGTCAGGATCGTTGGACGCCATGTGCGCATAGACGGTGAGGTAATCCCCCTCTCGTCCCCAGTCCCGCTTGGACAAATACGCCAGCCCCGCCAGGCGTCGATCCGGGTCAGTCTTGTTGAACAGGTCGGCCGCCGCCGCCATTGGTGTCTCGCCGCTGTAATAACTCACCAGCCGGCCAGGTGTATTCCAAACGTAAAGAATGGATTTCCACACCCCCGAAGGTTGTTTTGCATCCCACCCGGCCAGGCGCTCGGCATCATGCGCTTTGGCTTGCTCCCACCGCTGGGGCGTCCATGCGGGCTCGCCGCCACCTGAGGCGCATCCCGCCAGAAGCATCAACCCCATCCCCGTCGCCATCACCCGCGTACTCCGCCGCATGACTCTCCTGTCGCTTTCCCCTTCACTTTTCCTACCGTCGATCGCCGGTCGCAAATTATTCGCCGCCCACGGCCTCCCTCCCCAATTCATACAATTCCTCGACCGAAACCTGCGTCGGCGGATCGATTTCTTCCCCCATAAACCGCGATGCCAGTGTCATGAATCGCGGGGAATCGTCCGTCACGAAGCACCGCATCGTCCCGGTCTTCTCGCTGTCATCCCCCCAGCCGGCGCGGAGCAATCCATAGGTCCGCAACCTCCGCTGCACATCTTCGGCGCATCGATCCGCCGAGTCAATCACTTTCACCTTCGATCCAACCATCCGTTGAATCAAGTCCTTGTAGATTGGGTAATGCGTGCAGCCCAGAACCAGCACATCCATTCCCCGCCGCATCATCGGTTCAAGGTATTGCTTAAGCGCCAGGCGCACGAGCGGATCATCCTCCGGCCGACCATCCTCGATGATCGGCGCCAAAAGAGGGGCTGGCCGCAGGAGCATCCGCGCCCGGCCGCGGCGTCGTATGATGGCCCGCTCGTACGCCTGGGATCGGATCGTCGCTTCGGTCGCCAGGATTCCGATCACGGGGTATTGTTTGGCGCCCGCCGCCACGACGGCCGCTTTCGCGCCGGGATCAATGACACCGCTGATTGTCAGATCCGTGAACTCCGCCTTGAGCGTCTGCATCGCCAGCGCCGTTGCGGTGTTGCAGGCGATGACCACATGCTTGGGATGATGGGGCCGCAGATACTCAATGATCTGGCGCACAAATGCCGTGACCGTTTCCTTGGTCTTCAATCCGTACGGCAGACGCGCGGTGTCCCCGAAGTACAAAATGTCCTCATGCGGCAACACCCGCCGCAGCGCCCGCGCCACGGTCAGTCCACCAAGTCCGCTGTCCAACACCACCAAAGGAGAGTCACTGTCCATCACATCCCGACCCAAAGTTCATGATCTATGGTTCCACCCCGGATTTTTTGGATTCAGGGCCGCTTTATTGACAACTGATCCCTCCTCCTGACGTTATCGGCATCCGGCATTGTCTGACATTCATTTCATCTTTTACCCTCCCTCGCACACGCTCTTGCCGGTAAGCTCATGAGCATGGACACCGCAACCATCAACGATGTTCGCTGGACCTATTCCGAACAGGGTTCGGGTCCAGCGCTGGTTTTGCTTCATGGATTCCCCCTCGACCATCGCGTGTGGGCAGGGCAGGTGGCCGGGCTTTGCGACCAGTACCGCGTTATCGCGCCCGATTTCCCCGGTTTTGGTCAATCCCAACACCCCGGCGGGGGCAATGTTTCATCATTCACCATGAAATCACTCGCCGCCGACCTGCATGACTTTCTGGATCACCTTCGCGCACTGCCCTGCGTGCTCGGCGGCTTGTCGATGGGGGGCTACGTCGCACTTGCGTTTTCTCGTGAATATCCCGCCGATCTCGCCGGCCTCATTCTCGCCGACACCCGCGCCCAAGGGGACACCGCCGAAGGTCGTGACGGCCGGGAGAAAATGGCGGCCATCGCCCGCAAAGATGGCAATCGCCCCATTGTCGAAATGATGCTCCCCCGCATGACAGCGCCCGATGCGTCACGCGACAGTGTCCAGGTCGTCAAACATCTTCGGGAGATCATGCGGGACTGTCCCGCCGAGACCATCGCCCTGGCATGTGAGGCGATGAGTCAGCGCGACGACCAATCCACGGCCCTCGCGTCGATTCCCGTACCCACGCTCATCCTCGTCGGCGAAGAGGACCAGATCACGCCCCCAGCCCTAGCGGAGTTCATGCAGACCCAAATCCCCCGCGCGACGCTCGCCGTTATTCCGAGTGCCGGCCACATGGCGCCCCTCGAGCAGCCCGATTCCGTCACGCAGGCGCTCCTCGCGTTCCTGCCGCAATGCTGCACGCCTTGAAGGCCCTCATTGGCCCGTACGCTGATCTTAAATCTCTACACGAAGGCATCCTTGGGCTGGCTTTGTGGGCATGGTCTACTTGCCGCACTACAATCCGTGGCGGCTTGATCGATCAGGGTTGCCAGGCGTTGGCTTCACCGGGCCGATATTTTTCACAAGACGTCATCGCGATGACTGTTCCTGATACCTCCGTCGTCCCTTTAAAACCGGGCATGCTGCCAACCGTATTGCGAAGTTGGCGACGGATGGACGCAACCACGCGACTGCTCCTGATGGCCCGATTCTGGCGAAGCCTTGCGCAGGGCGCCTTGGTCGTTGATTTGTCGCTCTACCTTCATGCGTTGCACTGGCGCGGTGCGGCCATTGGTGGTGTCCTGACCGGTGCGGGTTTTTTCGGTGCAATTCTCAGCCTCTGGGTTGGCATCGTAAGCGACCGTTACGGCCGCAAGCCATTTCTCGTCGCCTACGAGTTGATCACCTGTCTGTGCGCGGTGGTGGCGCTTGTCACGGCCAACCCGTGGCTCTTGGCGCCGGCGATTATTTTTGCCGGATTTGGTCGGGGCGCCAACGGCGCTGCAGGACCATTCTCGCCGGCGGAGCAGGCATGGCTGGCCGATGCGGTTCGTTTTGAGAGCCGGGGATTGATCTACAGCCTCAATACCTCGTTCGGATTTATCGGCATGGCCATTGGTGCGCTGGCCGCCATGTTGCCTTCGTGGTGGTACGGTGACCTGGGACCGGAGTCCTACCGTCTTTTGTTTGCTCTGGTGCTCTTGGGCAATGCCATCAACCTCCTGATTATCATGCGCGCCAAGGAGAAGCTCGCGAAGTCCTCCACGAAGCGCGTGGTGGGTGAAGGCGCAACCGCCGCCGGCGACGAAAATGGTGATGCCGTTGCAACGTCAAAACTTACCCCGCCGAGCAACGACGCCGCGGCCAGTCGACTTGAAAATCGCTTTTTCAGAAGGCTGATTGTCCTGAACACATTGAACGGGTTGGCGATTGGACTGACCGGTCCCCTGATCGCGTATTGGTTTGCCATGCGATTTGGCGTCGGACCGGCTGCGATCGGCCCGGTCCTGGCGCTGACGTTTCTCCTCACCGCAGGCGCTTCCGTGCTTACCGGATTGCTCACTCGCAGGGTTGGCCTCGTGACGACGGTCATCTGGGGTCGCAGCGCCGGCGTGTGCTTTCTCGTGATGATGCCCCTGATGCCACTGTATCTGTCTGCCGCCGCCTTGTATGTCCTACGCTCGATTGTCAATCGCAGCACAACCGGCGCTCGCCAGGCGCTGATCGTCTCCGTTGTGCGTGATCGACGACGCGGGCTGGCGGTCAGCGTGAACATCATCTCGTCCATGCTCCCCATGGCGATTGGGCCGATCGCAGCCGGCGCGATGATTGGCGCCCGCTGGTTCGCCACGCCGTTTTATATTGCGGCAGTGTTGCAGGCGTTGTATGTCTTCTACTACGGTCGGTTGTTCGCTCCTTTCGAGCGTCGCTTGCAATCCGCGTCCACTCATCCGCCGCGCATCCTCGCGGTTGGTGCGCATAAAGCGGAATGAGCGGACAAGAAGGCCCCCCCCTTCGCATCACACGCCGCCTGAGCAATTCATGATCCAATCGATGTCCTATTGCGGCTCCTGCTCCGAAGGCATGGCATGCGCGAAATCGATTTTGTCGCTGAAGCGGAACCAGCGGGCGGCCTGGAGGGACAGCGCGGGGATGACCAGCAGCGCCGCACGGGCGTCGGATCGGCCGATGCCCAGGTCATGGGGGGTGAAGAGGACCGGCGTCGTCCCGGACTTTTGCATTTCATGGCTGGCCGCCATGAGCTCATGGAGGGTGTGCGTGGTGTTGACGGGGAGTCGTGCCAAGGCGGTGAGCAGGTCGCGGGTGTGGCGCTTGCCGCGGTTGGGGGGAATGCTGACCCAGTCGCCGGACCAGGTGTAAAGCCCAACGGACATCCCCGTCTCCAGGGCGTGATGCGCCAGTGAGGCGGCCTGCGCGATGGATCGCTCAAGGGCCGCTTGCGTGGCGGGTGTGTGGTCGGTCAGGTGGGTGTCCACCAGGATCAAGAGCTTGGGAGGCGCGACCTGCGTCATTTCACGGGTGACGAGAACGCCGGTGCGGGCCGATCGCTTCCAATGAATCCATCGGGGGTTGTCCCCCTGGCGATATTCCTTGACGCCGTAGAACTCATCAAGCCCGCCTCGACGGGGGCGCATGACCGCGCCCGTTTTGTCGGCCGAGCGGCACAGTTCGAGCAGCCGGTGATCCACTTCGCCGATGGCGGGATAGATGAGCAGCATGTCCTTGCGATGGTGAATGACGGCGCGTTTGATGAAACCGAAGGGGAAGCTGGTGGAAATCTGGTATCGGTCAAATGAATGCAGCCCCCGCCGGACGGGCAGCACTTCCGTGCTGATGCGAGCCGTGGCATGCGCGGCGGCATGAAGCATGTAGCTGTAGGGTTGGCGGGCGAGCGCATCACAACCATCGAGTTCGCCGAGGGAGATCGAAAAGCTCGGCCAGAAACGTTTGTGATTGTGAAACTCGTAACTGAGCGTGGCGGGTCGTCCGACGATGAACTGTTCGGGGAGAATCCGCTCAATCTCGACGCGGCGGAGAACCAGCCGGGAAATCGTTCCGGAGACGAGCAGGACGCCGATCATCAGCCCGAAGACGCCGAACAGGAGATTGGCCTGTGAATTGATGGCGGCCAGGCCGAGAAACATCATCATGGAGCAGTACACGAGTCCGGTGATGGAAAAATCGAGGGATGGCTTGAGGCGCACGGCGGTTGAGGCGTTTCGGGAGGGCGGGCGTCGGGAACGGGTTCTGAATCGCATGGGAGCCGTTGGTGCATGAAAGCCGGTGTTTCGTGACGCGCCATTGGCGCGATCACACGGTTGCGCCCTCGTGATTCAAGCGGACGCGCCACCATCATCATGTTAGCTTGGCGACGTGATCTGGTCGAGAATTTGCTGGAGAATCCGCGTGTTGGCGTTGGCGTCGCCGTTGTGAAGGTAGGATTTGCTGATGATGCGATGGGCGCACACGGGGATGACGAGGGATTTGATGTCGTCAGGGGTGACATAATCGCGCCCCGCGACCATGGCCGCGGATTGCGCGGCTTGCGTCAGCGCCAGCGCGCCGCGCGGGGAGATGCCCAGATGCAGATGCTCATCGTCGCGGGTGGCCGCGGCGATGTCGAGGATGTAATCAACCAGGGCGGCGTCCATTTTAATTTCGGGTACGCGATTTTGAAGCTCGATCACGTCATCGGCGCTGAGAACCGGTTGAAGATGGTCGAGGCTGTATCGGCCGGGCTGGCGGGTGATGATCATGTGCTCGGCTTCTCGATCGGGATACCCCACGGAAAGGCGGAGCATGAAGCGGTCGAGCTGGTTTTCGGGCAGATGATAGGTTCCCTCAAACTCAAAGGGGTTCTGGGTGGCGACGACCATGAAGGGGCGCTTAATGGCCAACGTCTGATTCTCGACGGAAATCTGCTCCTCGGCCATCGCTTCCAGGAGCGCCGATTGGGTGCGCGGCGTGGTGCGGTTGATCTCATCGGCCAAGACAATATTGGCGAAAATCGGACCAGGCTTGAAGTCGAAGGTCTGGGTCTGGTTGTTGAAAACGGATACACCCAGGACATCGGAGGGCAGAAGGTCCGGCGTCAACTGGATGCGGGTGAACTTGCAATCAATGCTGCGGGCGAGCGCTCGGGCAAGGACGGTTTTGCCGACGCCCGGCACATCTTCGATGAGCACGTGCCCGCGGGCGAACAGCCCGGTGAGAAGTAGATCGACGGTGGAGGGATGGCCGAGGAAAACAGTCTGGATGTTGTCGCGCAGTTTTTGGATGCGTTCTTTTGGCACTTGTTTCCTTGCTTGCACACGGGAAGAAATTATGCGCGGCCGGTTCGCGCGACAGCCACCGTCGGCTCAATCATGCGATTTTAGCGTTCGGACGATGGAAGTACACGCCAAAGGGTGGCATCATGGAATGTCGGGTCGAACGCTTGTCGCTCTTGGCAAAGGGTGTGCATTGAAGCCGGATGAGGTCCAGAGCATTCTCAAGGCGCTGCGAACCGACCATGCGCCGCCGAACGTCGTGAGCCTGGGTCGATCGATCTACGATCCGATCTGGCGCGAGCGGGAACACGCCGGCAAACACAGCGAATTGGTTCATGTGCTGCGGGGGCATGGCGATTTGGTGATGCGCGACCAAGTGGTTCATGGACAAACCGGCGACACGCTTTACACGCCGCGCGGAATGCCGCATCGGGATGATTTCTCCGGCGATTCGCCGTACGAAGTGTATCTCGTTCATTTTGAATGGGATGGGGAAACCCGCCTGCTGGAACATTGTTCCCCTTCCCAGTTGGCGAATGTGACACCGGCGGTGAAGGCGAAAGTGCGGGATGATTTCACGCAGCTCCACCGCGACTTTCAGCGACATGGTCCGATGTCGAGGGAATTGACGAGCCTGCGCCTTCTTCAAATCATCCTGACGCTGGCCGCTGCGGCGTGGGGGGGCGGAGAATCGGGCGAGGGGGGATCGAATCGAAGGCGATGGATCATGAACGAGGCCCGCGCGCAGATTCAGCGGCGCTATCACGAGCCATTGTCGCTGGAGATGCTGGCCGAGGCGTTGAACGTCAGCGCCTATCACCTCTCGCACGTATTCAGCGCTGAAAGCGGGTTTACGCTGTCGAGCCATCTCACGAATGTGCGGATGGAGCGCGCGGCGGAGTTGCTCCGCGAGGGTCGGCTCGGCGTCGCCGAAGTATCGCACGCGGTGGGGTATCGCGATCCGCTTTATTTCAGCCGGGTTTTCAAGGCGCACTATGGTCAGACGCCTTCAACGTTCCGGTCCGGCGGCGAGCAAGCGGGATGACGGATGACTGGTGTCACGCGTCGGTGTTGCGGCGGGGGATTGTGAATAAAAACGTGGAACTTCGCCAGGGCCTGATTACGCCCAAATGCGTCCGCCGTGCCGTTAGACCTTTGGGCCGACCGAGTGGCGACTGGCGATTTGTGGGGTAAAGCAATTTCCGGATCGCCGGGATTTATGATTCACTGTGACTGGATTCGGCCGTGCGTCCCTGTTATAGTCCCTCTCCCCTCGTCCGCGAGGGTGGTTTTCCATTGCAAGGGTCAGATAAAGGATTTTCGATGGCATACAAGTTCAAACCCAACAAGAGCGTGGCCAAGCGATTCAAGGTCACCAAGACCGGCAAGCTCAAACGCGGTCACTCCAATACGTCGCACCTGATGTCGGCGCGCGACAGCAAGAAACGCCGCAAGCTTGGCCGACCGGCCATCTTATTTGAAGGGCACGCCCGCAACATGCGCAATCGGCTTGGCGTCAGCGCCCTTAAGCCCAGGAAAATCGCCCATGAGCGCGCGTTGGCCGCCAAAGCCGAGACGAAGGCGGAACCCGCCGGCGCGTGATGGTCCGATGGGTCCACCGAGATTGATTCAGTACCTTTTCGGTCATTTGTCCTGGCCGATAAGATGATAAAGCGCCGGCGCGTTGCCGGCGCAGCCATGCCGCCGGGCGACAATCGTCCGTGCAAGCGCCTCTGGCTTCCTCTGTTTTTGAAAGGATTTTTTTATGCCTCGTGTCACCCGTGGCACCGTCCACGCCCGCAAACGCAAACGTATTTTGAAGCGCGCCAGCGGCTTCGTCGCCTCGCCCGGTACGCAGTATCGTCAGGCGCTTGAGTTCACCCGCAAAGCCGACGTATACGCCTATCGCGATCGCCGGCAGAAAAAGCGGCACTTCCGCTCGCTCTGGATTTCCCGGCTCAATGCGGCCCTCAAGATGCGCGACATTCACTACAACCGTTTCATTCCCGCGCTGATTGCCGCCGGTATCGAACTAAACCGCAAGATGTTGAGCGAGCTGGCGATCAACGACCCGGCCGCGTTTGATGCGGTCGTGGAGCTGGCCCGTCCGCACCTTCATACCCCGAAGGCGAACGTCGCATAGCTTCTCCGCGATGGTTCATCGCATCATGGGACCGTTTTTCAATCGCCCGCGAATATATTTCGCGGGCGATTTGCATTGGTGGGATTGACGTGTATGATCGCGCCCGCTTTCAGGTGGCATCCATTGCCCGTTCCAAAAGGAACGCAGGGAAGGCGGTGAAAATCCGCCGCGGACGCGCCGCTGTAAGGGACATTTTTTGCCCCGGTCGATTGACCACTGTCATGCCACGCATGGCGGGAAGGTGACCGGAGGCAGTCCCAAGCCAGAAGACCGGCCTGAGGCAGGTTTCAGCGCAACGTGCGCTGAACGATCCGTTTCGTCCTCGCGATCTGGGACACACGGGCACACGCGCCGTTCACGGGCCACCACGGCCCGGCCAAGCCCCACGCGGGCGATGGCATCACCGGTCGCCTGCCTGTTCACCCCTTCTCACGAGTGCGGAAATGTCCTCGGCCGTGCCACGCGATTGGCACAGGAGAAGTGTCTCATGCGCAACACGCGCAACGTTCGTTTCGGTTCCCGTCCCCTTTTCATCACCCTTGCCAGCCTGCTCGCGCCCGCGGCATCCGCCTGGGCATCGGGCAATTTCGCTTCGCTCGCACCCGGCGGCTATACGCGAGGCGACATCTACATCGCCAACGATGCGTTGTATGGCATCACGTCGTATAACGACCCCGTGGCGGGATTGGCCGCGCCGGAACCGATCGTCGGCGTGGACAGCGGTGCGTACGCCACGCTCTACAACCCTTTCAACGCTCATTACGAATCCAATCAACTCGTCGCGTTTGGGCGCGGCGGGAGTTTAACCGTTGAACTTCCCCACGTTGTGCCGGTGACCGGCACGCCTCAAATTGGCGTATTTACGAATGCGGGATTGAACGATTACCTCTGGCCGAGCGGGACCGCCGATGCGGTGGCGCAAACGTTCGCACATGTCGAATATGGGGCGGAACGCTCCGCGCTGGTTGAAGTGGGGGATAGCCTTGGGCATTGGCAATCCGCCGGGCGGATCGTCTTCGCGTCGCCGGGCAATTACTACGCGAATGTGACAAGCAACAGCGGCGCGGTCGCGCCGAATCCGGCCGTCCTGGCTGATTTCGATCAGCCTTTCACCAAGCCGTTGTCGGCATTCAACGGCAAGAATTTCACGGGTGTCATCGACGTTCTGGACGGCTCGGCAGGCGGAACGTGGATCACCATTCCCAGCGCGCCGTCGCTGACCAATATACAGTATATCCGTTTCAGCGACACCTTGTGGAAACTGCCCGATGGAACCACCGCCGAAACGCGGACGTCGATCTACGATTCCACCTACATCAAACCGGCCGACCTTTACATCGATGCCGTGACCGCCATCCCCGAGCCCGCGTCCCTGGGCGTGTTGTGCGGCATCGCCCTGTTCTTTCACCGTCGCCGCAGCATGACCGAACGGCCCATATGACCAAGAGGCTCCGCTCCGTCCCCCTCTCCCGCTGCAATCAGCGGGGGAGGGCGGGGAGGAGGTCTTCTCTTCCGTTCAAGGCCTATTCGCATCAAGACAAATTCAGATGGGCCGCAAAGCACCCAACTTCATCCCCATGCGAACCCGAACCTCCGCCTTCACGCTCGTCGAGCTGCTCGTCGTCATCGGAATCATCGCCGTGTTGATCGCGCTGCTGCTTCCGGCGCTCAACCGCGCGCGGCAATCGGCGCAAAGCGTCGCCTGTCTGTCGAATCTCCGCCAAATGGCCATCGCCGCTCAGGCGTATGTCAACGCCAATCATGGGTCGTATCCCATTTCCAGCTACGCCACCTCCGACGCGGCATATGGTTACAGCTACAGTTGGGATTTCACATTGGTGCTCGACAAAGTGACCGGCGAACGCTCGGTGATTCCCGGATTGCTCTGGATGGGCCAAACGACCGTCCGCATCCAGCAATGCCCGTCATTTGATGGACGGTCCAACACGCTGCTCGATCCGTACACCGGCTACAACTACAACACCAGTTACATCGGCGGCGAACAGATCATCTTTACGGGGATGATCCTTCCCCCCGCCAAAGCCACGCAGGTTCGTCATCCATCGGAGACCGCGCTCTTCGGCGATGGGCAATGGGCAAACGGCGCCAACAAATACATGCGTTCCCCC
>CAYTAP010000016.1:37771-40698 GCA_964435775.1 uncultured Tepidisphaeraceae bacterium | reverse complement strand
CAATATCGATCAAGATGAAACGACACCAGCACGTCAGGTCATCGCGATGGCATCGCAACTGAGCCCATCGGCTGACAATCGTGTATAAACCTGTGATGCAGTTGGAAGAGCAACGGATTTACGAGATCGTCGGGGACGAGGGCTTCACGCGCCTCGTCGCCGCGTTTTATCGTCGCGTGCCCGAAGACCCCTTGCTCGGCCCAATGTATCCCCAGCAGGATTGGGCTGGCGCCGAATGGCGCTTGCGGCAATTCCTCATCCAGCGATTCGGCGGCCCGGACACCTACACCCAGCAGCGCGGCCATCCGCGCCTCCGCATGCGGCACGTTCCATTTCCCATCGATATCCCGGCCCGCGATCGATGGGTGCAACTGATGGGCGAGGCGCTCGACGAGGCGGCGTTCGCGCCGGAAGTCGATGCCATGCTGCGGCAATTTTTCGAATATGTCGCCACGTTCCTGCTCAACCGATAGGAAGCATGCCCCGCGCGCATCCAATGATTCATGCTCACGCCATCACTGCCGATCATTGAGACTTTTCCCCGTGACCGATCCGATGAGCACCATGTACCCGATCATGAACGCGACGAGCAAAAGCGCCAGCGCGAAGGTCGCGCCGAACTGAACGAACACCCACGCGAGTACACCGCCGACCAATGCGAAGAGGAATACATACGCCGCCAGCCGCATCCATCGGCGCCCCGACCCCGCGCCGCCGATCTCCAATCCTCCATGCGATTCATCCACCGGCGCTGTGCCCGGCGGCGCTTGTGGTATCAATGGTCGTTTCATAAGGCAGCCCTCACAAATCCAACGGAAAGTCCACCAGGTTTCGCACGCCGTCCGCTTCGACGAGATACTGATTTTCCAGCCGGATGCCGCCGTTCAACTCGTGCGAATAGGTCCCCGGCTCGGCCGTGAAGATTTCCCCTTCCAGCAGCACATCATCCCACTTCATATTGAGATGAGGATACTCATGCGCGCTCAGTCCCACGCCATGTCCCAGATGGTGGGGGAGGCCGGTGCCCAGCGTGCTTTTCAATTGTTCATCCACAGCGGTCCATAAGTCCCTGCATCGCACGCCCGGCCGGGCAAGTGATTCCACCAGCGCCAGCGACGCGCGAATGGCTTCCCATGCGTTGTGCTGGGCATCGGTGGGGCGATGGTTCACCGCGAATGTCCGGCAGTTATCGGCGAAGTATCCACCCACCGCCGGGCCCAGGTCGAGAATGTAAAGCTGCCCCGCCTCGGCATTCACACCCTCCCGCGCCGGTCCGCCGGGCTTGCCGACGGCGTAGTCGTTGCCCAGGTGAGCCGTCAGCGGCCCGCCGCCTGCGTTGACCGCCGCCGCGTGCAGTTCGTTGAACACGCGCAGTTCCGGCACGCCCGGTTCGATGATCTCCCTGGCCCGTTTATACATCGCGTGCGTGCAGGCGATGGCCTGCCGTAT
This sequence comes from uncultured Tepidisphaeraceae bacterium, assembly GCA_964435775.1. Lineage (GTDB taxonomy): Bacteria > Planctomycetota > Phycisphaerae > Tepidisphaerales > Tepidisphaeraceae > CAYTAP01. Next base: position 39,249 of record CAYTAP010000016.1, on the reverse strand, counting down.
CGTCGCCAGTTCGTCGGCATCCTTGACCCGCCGCAGTTGAAAGAGCGCATCATCGATCGCTTCGACATGCCCCGAAAAGTTCATCGCCACGCGCGAGGTCATCGCGGATGCGTCGATGGCGAGGCGCGTGACGCCGGCGCGCTTCAATTCATCCAGCACCTGCGCTGACACAATATCCGCCTGATCCTGCCGCAGCGTCCCGCCCCAGTTCGCTTCGTAGCTCACGATCTCGTCGGCCGCCACGCGCGAGGGTGGCGCCACATGATTCGCCATCGTCAGCCAGCTTCGGCCATCGCTTCGCAGCACAAACCCCGGCCGATGCACCCACCCCGAATGATGCGCCGTGAAATAATACACATGCTCCGACGCCCCGATCACCGCCGCATCCACCCCGCGCTCGGCCAGCACCGCCAACAACCTTTTCTGCCGCTCACGCGACGATTGAACATTCAGCATGTCCCAACTGTACGCACTCCCCCACGACACGCCAGACGCGCGGCCAGCGTCGGGCAAGGATGATTTCCCTCACCCATGAGTGTACAGTCCATCCTCAGCGACCCGGGCGTGGCGGAAAGGCAGACGCTACGGACTTAAAATCCGTTGACCGCAAGGTCGTGTGGGTTCGATTCCCACCGCCCGGATGTTTTGACCACCCTTGTTCCACCCCCTGAGGAGGGCATTCATGGATTCACTCACACTCAAACTTGGCCACTCGCCGGACCCCGATGACGCCTTCATGTTTTATGGGCTGGCGAAGCATAAATTGCCCGTCGGGCGATATCGTTTTGAGCATGTGTTGCAGGACATCCAGACGCTCAACGATCGCGCCCGGCGCGGGGAGCTTGAGATCACGGCCATTTCCATTCACGCCTATCCGTATGTCGCCGACAAATACGCTCTGACCAGTTGCGGCTCGTCGATGGGGGATCAATACGGGCCGATGGTCGTGGCGACCAAGCCGATGTCGATCGAGGATCTGCGCGGCAGGAAAATCGCGATTCCCGGAAAGCTGACCACCGCATTCCTCACGCTGCAACTGTGTCTCGGCAAGGCCGGGGAGGCGTTCACTTATGAAGTCGTCCACTTCGATCAAATCCCCAAGTTCGTCAAGGAAGGCAAGGCGGATGCGGGGCTGATCATTCATGAGGGGCAACTGACTTACAAGTCGCTCGGCCTGCATTGCATCGTGGACCTGGGTGCCTGGTGGCATGAGCAAACGCAGCTTCCCCTTCCCCTGGGCGGCAACTGCATCCGCAAGGACCTCGGCCAGCCGACGATGCAGGAAGTGACCGACATCCTCAAGCAATCGATTCAGTATTCACTGGATCACCGGGAGGAGGCGGTCCGATACGCCTTGCAATACGGGCGCGATCTCAACCAGAAACTGGCCGATCAGTTCGTGGGAATGTATGTCAATCACTGGACGATTGATTACGGCGAGGTCGGCCGAAAGGCGATCGACACGCTTTTGCAGCGCG
>CAYTAP010000016.1:30269-37761 GCA_964435775.1 uncultured Tepidisphaeraceae bacterium | reverse complement strand
GGCTTGTTCCGGATGTCGGAGCGATTGAATATGTCAACGCGCGGTAAACCATCACGGAGAAATCATGTCCAACATTGAGCGCCGTGTTGCCATCGTCGGTGCCGCTCATCCGCATGTGCTGGGTCTGGCGCAAGCGGCTGGGGGTATCGACGGCATGCGCATTGTGGGGGTGTACGATGATGATCCCCGGCGTGCGCGGGAAGTCGCGGGCGCGCTCGATGTTCCTGTCGCAACGCAACTTGGAGCCCTGCTCGAGGAGCGCCCTGACGCGGCGATGATCGTCGCCGTGCCGAATGAGCGCGCGGACCTGGCGATTCAGTGCGTTCACGCCGGTATTCCCGTGTTGGTGGATAAGCCATTGGCGCTTGATTGGGATGCGCTTGAGCGCTTGAAACACGCCGCGAGGGAGAGCGGGAAACGCGCATTGACCTACTATCCCACGCGCGGCCAGCCCCTCGTCGCGGCGGCGCATCAAGCCGTTCGCGCCGGCCGGATCGGGCGGGTGGTGCGGGTGATGGCTTCCGCGCCGCACTGGCTGCGCCCCGAAACGCGGCCGGCGTGGCATTTCGAGCGGTCCACCAATGGCGATATTTTCATTGACCTCGCCTGTCATTCCTTCGACATCTGCTGCTGGCTGCTTGATCAGTCGCCTTCGGACATCACCGCGCGATTCGGCAACTTCGCCAACGCCGATCATCCCGACTTCCGCGACCTTGGCCAATGCTCGCTGCGTTTTCCCAATGGGGAACTGGCGGATGTGGAGGTGGATTGGTTCATCGCGGCCGCACACGCGCATTACTCGGATATGCGCCTGTGGATACAGGGGACGTTCGGCCGGATTGACGTTCACTTGGGCCGCACCGAACACGCGACGATTTGCACGCGGGATGCGAGCGAGCCATTGCAGCCGGCGCCAATGGATCTGGAACAATGGACACGCGAACTCCTCATTGCCCTGTGCGACGATGCGCCGGCCGCGCTGAGCCAGGAGGATGTCTGGCGCGCTTCCGAGGTCAGCTTGCGCGCGAGTGATGCGGCGCGCGCTGAGGAGAGAGACCCTTCCGCTTGAACGCTGCGGCTTTCAATGCGTCTCCGCGTCGGCGGGGGCTATTCGCCCTGGGTCAGCAGTTCCAGCTTTCCGGTTTCCGGATGGATCACCAGGCCGTGAACCGGCACGCGCTTGGGCAGCAGCGGATGGGTGCGGACCATCGCCACCGATTGAACAACGCTCTTGGAGACCGAATCAAATCCGGTCAGCCACTGGTCCAGGTCGATTCCGGCGTGGTTGAGCGTGTCGAACGTCGCCTGCGGAATGCCGGCCTCCTTGGCGTGGGTGAGCACCGCATCGGGCTTGAGCGCGGTCATGCCGCAGCCGTGATGCCCGACGATGAGAATCTCCTCCGCCTTCAATTCGTAGACCGCCAGCAGGATGGATCGCATGACCGATCCAAACGGATGGGAGACGATGGCGCCGGCGTTTTTGATGATTTTGGCGTCGCCGTTGTGCAGGTTCATCGCCCGCGGGAGCAGCTCGATCAGCCGCGTGTCCATGCAGGTGAGAACGACCATTCGCTTGTTTGGAAATTGATCGGTGCGAAACGGCTCGTATGCCTTGGTTCGGACAAACTCCTGATTGAACGCGAGAATTTCATCTAGTTTGGACATGACCTCTTCTATTCTTGTCGAATCGGGTGACGGCGTCGCACACCAAGGGCGGCATCCGTGTGGCGGAGATTCGACCCTCCGCCGGCGTGAACGTGCAAGTGCCCCCGAGAGGATTCGAACCTCCGACCTAGCGTTTAGGAAACGCTCGCTCTATCCAACTGAGCTACGGGGACATCCACCCCCGCATTCTACGACGACTGGTCCATCGCCGCCATTATGTGCACGCCAGGTTTTGTCTGCACGCCATAAAGCCAAAAGGCACGGACAATCCGTGCCTTTTGACTAGCCGCATCCAAGGCTTTCCATCTGTTCCCGCTCAGGCGCGACGACGGCGACGAAGCATCAGCAAAGCGCTTGTTGCGAGCAGGCTCAGCGAGGCTGGCTCGGGAACTGCTGCGATTTGCACATAGCCTCCGCCGATATCCGTCACCGAAAGGCCCAAACCAGTGCCATCTTGAATGTTTCCACTGGTAATCTTCGCCTGTGCCGCGCTGACCGTCGTCAGCAACTGAAGGTAGCTGCTGGTGCTGTCGATCCATGCCGGGCCAGTCGTACTGCTATGCAAATAAATGTTGCTTGCGGCAATCTTCACCGTTCCCGCGTCAATGTGAAGAATGGACCCCGAGCTCCAGCCGTCGATGGCACCGGCCACCACGAGCGTTCCGCCTCCTGTTATTTTGAGCGTTTTGCTGCCGCCATCCTGGTAAATGCTGCTCACGTTCAAAATGTTGCCGGCGCCAATGGTCCATGTGTTTGTACTGATGCCTTGGTAGGTCTTGAGTTTCTGAGTGATGGTGTTCGTCCCGACACCGGTGCTTGTCACGGATCGCAGGAGAGTTGTTCCTCCAGTACCCCCCAGCGTCCACCCGGTCGAATTATCGAAGTTCAGTCCACCAAGATTGTAACCCCCCGTGATCGTTGGCGTCTTGTTGGCCGGACTATTCTCCGTGAATGTTGCGACATCCGAGTTGTCATTATTTGCAGGCGGGTTGTTGCCGACCCAGTTGGTGCCTGTCGCAAAATCGGTGGATGTGGTTCCCGTCCAGGTGATCGCCGCCGCTTGCGCGGACGCCGCCATCAATCCGAGTGCCGCTGCGGCCAGTGGGGAAAAACGCATGGTCATGATCTGTGCCATTTTAGAACCTCCGTAAGTGAGAAAGAAACATGATGTCGGGCATGGACACTTGCCACACCACTCCTACTTTGCTTTGTACTTGATTTCACCGGCCATGATGGCCGCATGCAGTCCCTGTCCGTATTGCGTCGATTCCCAATCCTCATATTTGCTGGCGAACGCTTCGACGTGTCCATCGGCGAAGGAAGCAACCGTTTGCTTGCCGTGCCGGTAAGCGACGACCCGCCCGGAGCCGCTCCAACTGCGGGGGCTGCCATCTGACTGGTACAGTTGCTCCATGAGATAGGACTTGTGGTTGCGATCCCGCGCGACATCAACAAACATGAGCGTGTTCACGGATCGGCGGATGGCGCTGAGTTTGTTCGTTCCCCACCCCATGCCATTGTCCCAGCACTCGTTGATGCCGATCCCCACCAGGTCATCCCATGACGCCCTCGACGCCAAGGCCGGGCAGACGCCGACAGGCGAATTGTTGTTCGTCGTGTCCATCTTCGTGTTTTGGATGTATTGCCCAATGTGCCGGTGGGCATACCATGGATACCGCCCGCTGGCGGGGTCGGTGTAGTTCCGTTCGTAGGGGGGCAGGACGCCGCGGTTGTCATTGACGTACTGGAACACGCCCATCATCACCTGGCGATGATTCGACATGCACTGCACGCGAACGGCCGCGATGCGCGCTCTGCTTAACGCGGGCATCAATATTGAAATAAGCAGCGAGATGATGCCGATGACGACCAGCAATTCCACAAGTGTGAAGCCTTGCGAGTGACAGCCCCGCGCCCGCCCGTCGACCTGTGCGCGCCGCTCGCAGCGCTTGCGTTTCTGGGGCGCGGCGTTCCTTCCCATCGCTTTTCCAGCGACGCGGCAGGCGGAGGCGGATTGAGGACGGACGGTTTCGTTCACAGAAAGGCCTCAGTCTCAACTCAAAACAACCGGTGACTTGCGCCGCGATCAGAACTCGTCGGCGGGGAACAGAAGAACTATACCACATGCCAAACACGGAAATGCGAAAAAACTTTATACTTTTGCGACAATTGTGGATATCATGGTCACACCATGGCGGCGCGGCGACATGTTCTGCTCCTGATGCACAACTGGGCTGGATACCTTTATGGTGTGCAACTCGGCACCGCACAATACTTTACCAACCGGCCTGAATGGGTCTGGACCCGCGCCATGCCCACTGACGACTTCGTTGGGATCATGGGTCATGGGGGCTTTGACGGGGTGATCGCCTACGTCGAGCCATGGTATCAGCAGGCGCTGGTGGACCTGCGCATCCCAGTCGTGGACGTTTCCAACTGGCTGGAGGAAAGACCATTTCCTCGCGTCATCCCTGACGATGCGGCCATTGGACGCATGGCCGCGGCGTATCTTCTGGACCTTGGACTGAAGCAATTCGGAATTGTCGGGCCGATGAAAGCATCTTTCTCGATCGTCCGATGCCGGACTTTCATGGAGGCAATTCAGAAGAGAGGATTTCCGGCGGAGGCGTTTCGCGGCGAAAACGTGGCGATTCGTCCGCAAACGGTGGTGCCGCATGGCATTGGCGCGCCGCTGGCGGAGTGGTTGCTCCAGATGCCCAAACCGGCGGGAATTTTTGCGACCAACGATGACGCCGCCGCCTATGTGCTCGAAGCGACGCGGCATCTGGGGATTCGCGTTCCAGAGGAATTGTGCGTGCTGGGCGTCGATAACGACGAACTGATCAGCAAGTTTACGCACCCCGCTTTGTCAAGCATTCAAGTCTCCGCGCATAAGATCGGATTTGAGGCGGCCCGCTTGCTGGATAACCTGATGAATGGCCAGCCACAACCGTCGGATCCGATTCTGCTTCCGCCCGCTTCAGTGGTGGCGAGACAGAGCACGAACCTGCTGACCATCGACGATCCGGAAGTGCTGGCGGCGGTGCGGTTCATTCGCGAAAACATTCACCGCCGGTTGACGGTCGCCCATCTGCTCGAGGTCATCCCCCTCAACCGGCGTTACCTCGAGCGCAAGTTCAAGCGGCACTTGGGACGATCGCCATTGCAGGAGATCCAGCGCGTCCGGTTGGAAACAGCGCGTGCGCTGCTTTCGGACACCGACCTCTCAATGCCGTCGGTGGCAAAAGCCAGTGGGTATCACAATCAAGAGCGACTCTCCACGGTTTTCCATCGCGCCACGGGGGTGACGCCCACCGCATACCGCAGGTCATTCCGCTTGCACGACCAAGCCCATGAAAGAGGGTAGGGGACGCCGGCCGGGGCCATCGAAGATCCGCGCGTACATGTCATAAAGTCCGCTAAAAGCGGCTAAGACGCTGGGGAAACACTTGGGATGGCCTTGTGGTACGAATGGGATGCCTGACGGGCCTGAGCGGCGAGGTTATGTGCGTCCACTTGTTGCTGGCCGTTGCCATCCGCATTGGAAAGTTTGAAAACCGTGATTTCCGGGCGGCACCAATCAAGCACCCGCTGCCCGTAGCTCAAGCCCCGGTTGACGTACAGGTGTCGGCCTTTCACGGTGTAGTAGCCATGCGTGTAGTGGCGCTGGCGATGCGGATAAAAGCGCCGCCCGATGGGGCTGGTCGCCACTTGTCGCCCGTGCGTGTGCCCCGAAAGCATCCATTGCCACGGGTATTGCATCAGTTGCAGGCAGTCGGCCGGATTGTGATTGAGGCAGATGATCGATTGCGATGGCTCCACGCCCGCAAACGCCGCCTCCGGGTCGCTGTGTCCCGACCAGGCATCATCCAGCCCCACGATCGTCAGCGGCTTCCTGGCATGGTCCTGCCTCACGGTCAGGCTTTCATTGCGCAACACAATCAATCCCCGGTCTTCTAGGCTTCGCTCCAGATAGTTCGCCCGGCGTTCTCCCTCGGTTTCGACGCGTTTGCCGTAAATGCTGTAATCGTGGTTCCCCAGCGTGCAGATCACACCATGCGGCGCCTTCAAGTGCGACAGGATGCGTGCGACTTTGTTCGCATAACGATACCCGCCGGTGATCAAATCTCCCGTGACCACCACCAAATCCGGGCGAAGGTTGTTCACCCACGCCAGGTACTGCTCCAGATACTTTTGCCACACGACCGGGCTGTAGTGCAGGTCGGAGATCTGCACGATTTTCATCCCCCGATACGCCGGATCGAGATTCACCAGCGGCATCGGCCGGCGCTGAATGTCGATCCACCGTCGATTGACCGGCAGCGAGTGCATCCCCGTCAGCCCGACGCGCGACATCGTGCGCCAGACGGCTTCCCGCCATCGCTGCTGTCGCCGCCATTCCGGGGTGTTCAAATAATGTAAAATATCAGGCATGGTCGTGGGTACTTCCTTGCAAACCGCGCGCCGCATTCAATCATTCAATCATCGCCAGTGACGCGGCGATTTCCTCTGCGGCGTGATGATCCCCTTTGCCCCGCGCCGCTTCGATGCCCTCGCGATAGGATTGTCTGGCGGCGTCAAGGTTGCCGGCCGCCTCGTGCGCCAACCCCCGCTGGTGATAGGCGTAGCAATACCCCGGATCGAGCTGAATGACCCGTCCAAACCACTCCACCGCCTTGGGGTTGTCCCCCGCCTTCTTGTGCTCCATCGCCAGGCCGTACACAAGAAAGGGATCATTCGGGCTTTTTTCAAGCATTTCTGTCAGTTTTTGCATTCTCTCGGTCATCATCTGAACCTGTCGTCATTTTTTGTGTCGTTCGTGAATCGTTTCCGCCATTGTAGGAAGGCGGCGGGTGGTTGACATTCATGAATCCCGACATCGTGCTACTTTTTCCCAAGGCTTCTCTGGCGGCGGAAAAACGCGCGCAAAATCTCCGCACAGTCGCCGGCCAGGATGCCCCCCCTGATCCGCACGCGGTGGTTGAGCCGGGGATCGGAACAAAGCTGGAACAAGGTGGCGACCGCGCCCGCCTTGGGGTCGTCCGCGCCGTAAACCACCCGCGCGAGCCGGGAGTTCACGAGCGCCCCCGCGCACATCGCGCAGGGTTCAAGCGTGACATACAGCGTGCAGTCGGGCAGCCGCCAGTGGCCGAGTGTTTTCGCCGCATCGCGCAGCGCGAGGATTTCCGCGTGTGCCGTCGGATCGCAATCAACCTCGCGTCGATTGCGCCCGCGTCCGATGACCTGTCCGGTGATGCCATGGACCACCACCGCGCCGATCGGCACGTCGTCGTGCTCCAACGCCAGCCGCGCCTGCTCCAGCGCGAGGGTCATGAACGCCGCATCCATTTCAAGGGATTGTGTCCCCGCGTCTCCAGGCGCTGTCCATTCATCCGCGGCCATTCATCGCACCGAGATCACTTTGGTGACTTGGGGCACCATGTTGCGCAAATTTCGTTCGATGCCCATGTGAAGCGTCATCGTGGAGGACGGGCATCCGTGGCAGGCGCCGTGGAAGCGAATGGAGACCACGCCGTCGGCCGATACATCAACCAACTCGAGATCGCCTCCGTCCGCCTGCACCGCCGGGCGGATGAGGTTGATCACCTCCTGCACGCGGTCATGGACGCTTGACTGTTCTGTTTCAGCATGTGTGCCAGAAGGCATAGTCACCTCACCTCTTGCGCCTCCGCGCCATCACGGGGTGCGCCGGTACCCCTCCGACGAATAGGTTCATTCTATTCCCATCGTTGCCGCAAAACAAATCGACCTTCATGGCGCACCGCTTCGCAGGTAATGCAGCGACCGGTCCTTCGACAGGTAATAC
>CAYTAP010000016.1:8165-30259 GCA_964435775.1 uncultured Tepidisphaeraceae bacterium | reverse complement strand
GCGAGCCCACGGCGCGGACCAAAACCTGCCGCTGGCTTACGTGACCATGTACGGGCTGTCACTTCTCGAGCCTGACGCAGCCGACAAGCTGGTCCAGCTCATCCAGGCGGCCGGCGCCGGCTTCGTAATCATCGACGCCCTGGCAGACGTCCCCCTCCGCGGCGTTGGGAAGCGGGACGATTCCATCAAGCAGCCCGCTTTCTCGCCCATCGGGCAATTTCGCGCGGCTGAATGTCAGGAGGCGCAATGCCCCCGTCGATGGCGCCGCCATCCCATTTGCGCCGCCGCCGCCGCCCGCCGGGGCGATCATCACAGGACCGGGCGCGATCATCACCGCAACTCCGCCACCGCCGACCTGCTGCGCCGGTGCGGCCGCCATCGGTGGCATCTCACCCTCGCGGGCGACGACGATCACATGATTCCGTCCCACCATCGCAGTCGCGTCATCAAGCGTTTGACCGCTGATGATCCCGCTCCAGGCGTCCGCGGGATTATCGAGGTTGTGGTATTTCACCCCCGCCGCGCTGATGACATAGACACGCGATCCCCGTGCGTGAAGCTGAACGGAATAGTCATTGTTGCTTTGGGTCTGCAACTGCGTCGGCACTTCCTGCCCCGATCCGGCATCCCGATCGCGCAGGGGTTCGCCATCCTTGAGGGCATAGGCATGCACGAACTGCCCCTGGTCGCCGACCGCGAGAATGCGCCCCGCCGAAACGACCAATTGATTGGGTAGAAAAAATCCGCTGTATGTGGGAATGCCGGTGCTCGCCTGCCTTGGCGATGTGCTGAATCTCAGACTGTCGCCGGGCGTGTACAGATCCATGGCGCAAATGCGGTCGGGCAGCGTGTACACCAGAACGCCCGCGGGGGACAAGACGAGATTGATCGGCGCGGTCTGGGGATTGTCGAAGTTCATCCGCTGAACGATCTTTCCGTTGAACGTATCAAGCGCGACGATTTGCTGCCCGGCGTCATCCATCTGACGCGCGACGACAAAATCCTCCGTTGCCAGCAGTCGTTCGACCGCTGCGTCACCCGGCCGGGTTTGCCACTTCATCGACCCATCGGCCGCGTTCAAGCAGGCGATGCGTCCTGCGGAGGTTCCAATGATGATCTGATCTTTCACCGGACAGATACCGGTCATCCGCTCGGCGCCGTCCGTTCTCGCCGGCGCCTGAAGCGTCGGTGGAATGGCAACGCCCGCCGCTCGCAGGCGCATCTGGATGAATTGCGCCGCGTTGGGCGGCATGTTTGGCCGATTGGAAGGAGGCAAAAGGGCGCTGTCATCCGAATCGATAAAATGAAGCACCTTCGGCATGGCCAGCACATCGAGCGACGCGGACCAGATCACCTTGCCTGAATCCCCGTTCAGCATCGACAGCGAATTGTCGGTCCAGACGAGCAGCCGATCACCCAACCACGCACAGGCGCGCGGCGTCTTGGTGACCGCTTTATTCGCGGCCTGCGGGGTGGTCTGTCCCACGGCAAAAATCATGAGCCCGTTCTGGGAGGAGAACGTCACGATTCGATCAAATCGTTGAAAACCCGTGCGAGGCGCGATCAACGCGTCGATGTTCGCAATCGTCGAACCGGGCGATTCCGTCAGCACCGACTGCCCCGCATGTGTCGAGGCGATGCGGAAATCCGGCCCGGCCGGCGGTTCGATCTTCGCCTGCAACTTACTCAGCGCCGTCGCCGCATCCCGATATGTGACGTTCTCCAATTGTCCGCCATCGGGCAACGGCAGGGGGGCGGACAAACGGTCGGTGGGCGCGATGGCGGCGGCCTGTTCAAGCCGCGCGGCCGCGTTGGGCAGATCATCGAGCTTGAGATAATTGCGCGCCAGCGCTTCGTAAATCGACTGCGGATCATCCAAATCCCGTTGATCCAGAATCATTCGTCGAAGCGTCTCCTTGGCTTGCCTTGGATGACCTTCCTTTTCGAACAATTCCGCGGCCGCCATAAGCGATTTTCCGGCGCTGCCGCTGTTCGGATATGCGTCAGCTATGGCGATCAGCCTGCCCGGATCGCTGCGGTTGCCCGCATCTTCGAGTTGCTCGGCCGCCTCCCGCTCGAAGGGCGCATATGCCGCGACGCCGCCCGGTCGGCGGAGCATGTCGGCGAGCGATTGCCTGGCTGCTTCCCCTGCCGAGAGCGGTCCACGCGCATCGGCCGACACGATGATTCCCCGCAATTCCGGCGCGCCGAGGATTTCCTGGAGCAGCGCCGCTTCCGTTGCCGGATCATCCCGCTGATCGGCATCCGTCGCGCGGGCCATGCGGTAGGTCACCTGCTGCATCGGCGTCGATGCCGCCGCCGCCGCCCGTTCAAAAAGCGCCTTGACGATATCATCCATCGGCGATGGCTTGGTCGCCGATTTCACTGCCGCCGTCTTGGTCGCGCCCAGCTTTCGCGCGAACGTCATGGCCGTGTTGAAAATGCCGTCGCGCTGCGGACCGGCGCGCATCGATCCCGCGCCCCCCAGCAGCGCGATCGCCTCATCCAGCTTGTCCAGCGCATCCTTCGGCCGACCCGCGACGAAAAGGAGCTCGGCGTATCTCACAAGCGGCTCGGGATCGCCGGGCTTGCCGGCGATCGCCTGATCGAGCTTCGCTTCGGCCGCCTTCAAATCCGTGTAGACATTGACCCCGTTCGCCGTGGCGATCACCACATGATCCTCCGCCACGACCACGCTTCCCGGCCCTTCATCCTTGCCCCACACCTGGTTGTGCGGGGGATAACGATCCACATCGATGAGCCCCGTCTCCGCCAGATCGTCGCTCAGCGCCAGCCGTTCCAGGTGTTCGACGGTTGGGACATAGATCGAATCATTCGTGGCGAACGCGCGCCCGCGAATCGTCGCCAGCGCCAGCGATCGCGGAATCGACGCATCATGATTCTCACGATCCGCATCATAGGTGCGCCAATTGACGACCCATGCCCGATCATCGGCGGCGCATAAGATCCAATCGCCCCATACGCCCAATAGACAATCGCTCTCGCCGATGTCCTTCCGAGCGATTCGTTTGATTTCATTCCCCGTTCCCGCGTCATGGACCAGTAGATAAGGGCTGTCGGCCGGCAGTGAAAAGACTTTCCCGTCCCTGACGATCACCGCATCATGAGTCCACGGCTTGCCGGGCGCGGGCATCATCCGGTTGCGGGCGCGGAAGTTGAGGTTCATCGCGGCGCGGGGGTCCATCCGCGGCTTGCGCGGGTAGAGCGTCAACCATTGAATGACGCCGCTGTAGGCATCGATGCCCGCCAGCGCGCCGGTGTTCGTCACCGCATACACGCGCCCGGCTGCATACGCCGGATGGGAGATCAATTCAGGACCGAGCATTTCCTCCCCCCCGAAACTCATGACGGCGCTGTTGTCCCCCGCAAGGTAGCACGACCAGCGATACTCTCCGGTGCGGGCATCAAGGCAGATGGCGTGGCATTCCTCAAAGCTGCCGCTCTTGCCCCCCCGGGCCAGGACGTAGAGATGATTTCCCGCCACGACCACCGAAGCGCCGAAGCGAAGCGAGCGAAGGTTGTTGCGATCGGGCAGATCGCCGGGCGACAGGGACCAGTTGACCCGTCCGGTGTCGCGGTCAAGGCAGACCAGCCGCGTGGGCGCCGGCGTCTGGCCGCGCATTAGCGCTGATCGGTCCTGCGGGTCCATCACGGCGTACACCGCATCGTCGCTGAGCGTCAGCGTATATTGCCCCCGTCGAAGCGTCGGATTCGGTGTCAACACATACCGCCCCTGTTGCTCGCCGGGATAGGTTGCCGCCCACCCCGGCAGGGCGATGCCGCTGTCCAGGCCCACCGCATACACCCGCGTCCCATCCTGGAAAAAGAGCTGCCCCCGATCGACCACCGGGATCACCCCCACGTTGAGTCCATTGGCCGAGGCAAACAGCTCCTGCTGCGCCAGTGTGCGCGCCAGCGCCGGGTTCATCGCATCGGTTGTCCCCGCAAACGCCACCGAATAGAGCAGCGCTCCGGGGTTGCATGACGCCGACGGCATCCCATTGCGGGCGGGGTCGCCGCCAAACATGCGATAGCCCTCCCCGCCGACGTGACGCGTTTCAGCCGGCCGTTGCAGCGCCTCGGTCAGATCGTCCGCAAGGTTCACATCCTTCCCGCGTATCGTTCCGAGTGCGTCGCCATAACGCTGCTTGAGCTCATTGAGATGCGCGTTTGCCGCGGCGTCATCGCCATTCATATGCTCGGCGTAAGCGGTGCGATACAGAACCCTCGGCCGCTCGTTCGTGAGTGTGGGATGCCATTTGAGCAAGCGCTCCCCCATCCATGCCGCCGCGGAAAACTCCCCGGCCTCCAGGTCGAGATCGATCAGGCGCATCGCCGCCGCTTTTCCGGATTCGGTTGCAAAATATAGAGCGCAGACCTTGTTCAACGCGTTGCGGTCACCCGGCGCGGCTTTCTCAAGAATCGCCGCCGCTGGCGCTTCATACACATTGCGATACACCCGCAGCCCCGCCTCCGGCCAGTGCGACAGTTGCTCCTCGACCGCCGTCGCCACGGATGTGTACTGAATGATCGCCCCGTCGTCATCCGCCTTGGCGGGCACCACCTTGTCGGCATATTTCTCCAGGACCTCCTGAAGGAGCGAGGCGGCCGTGTCCCACTGCCCCAGGCGCTGCATCCGCATGGCGTGCGCGAGTTTTTCCAACGCTGTCGCCGAGTCCGGCACGGACACTCCGTTGGCAGGATCGTGGGCGTAGAAACTTTCGACGTTCAGTTGGATCGCCCCATCCGCCGGGCGGGTGGCTTGCGCGAACAGTCGTTCGCCCGACGCCCCGGCCAGTGCGGCGCTCATCATCAAGATGGACAACGCTCGTGAGTTCATCGCTCGTCCGGACGGGTGGCGATGTCCGCGCCGCCGGTCACTCCTGAAAATACCTGCCCCACAACGGCGCCAGTCGCTCCACCTCGTCACGGGCAATCTTCGATTTTTCCGACCAGATGCCAAGTCGCAAGGCGCCCAGCGCCGGCGACCTCATGAGCTCTTCGCGTCGCCCGCCCATCAGCGCGACCGTCTCCTTGACCAGGGACATTGCAAACGCCGCCGCCGCCTCGAGGTTTCCCGTGATCTCCTTCAGCAGCGCTTCGGGGTCGGGCGCTGTTGGCGACGCGGGTTGCCCCGCCTCATCCTTCATCGCTTTTGCCGGACTTCGCCAACTATCATAGTCCGTCACCAGCGCCACCGCCGCATATGCGATCTCCGCTTCGCGCGCCAGCTTCGCCTCGGGCATCAGTGTCATTCCGATGAGGTCGCCGCCCCACAGGCGATGCATCAGGGATTCCGCCCGCGTCGAGAAGGCCGGTCCTTCCATGCAGACATAGCAACCCGCTTCATGAACCATCGGCGGCGCGTCCGGGGCGCGAACCTGCGGCATCCGCGCATTGTCGGCCCATTTCGCGGGGACGCCGCCGCCGCTTTCAGCATTCGATGTGTTCACGCCCAGCCGCTTTCCCGCTTCCATGAGGATTTGACGCAGAATCGGGCAGAAAGGTTCGCTGAACTCCACATGCACCGCCGCATGCTCGTAAAACGTACCCGCCCGGCGCGAGGTTTTGTCGATGATTTGATCCGGGATCACCAGATCGCGCGGCCGAAGGTCATCCCGAAGGCTTCCCACCGCACCCGTGGCGATGAGATGCGTCACCCCCAATTGCTTGAGCGCGAAGATGTTGGCCAGCGACGGGACCTGTGAAGGATTGAGCAAATGCCCCGGCCCGTGGCGTGATAAAAAATAAACCGTCTGTCCATCCCACTGCGCTTCCAGGATCGCATCCGACGGCGCTCCAAATGGCGTTTGCATCTCGTGACGGCGTACGTCTGGATATGTGGCAAATGCCTGCCCGATCCCCGACCCGCCGATCAACCCGATCTTGATGTCGCTCATGCCCCGAAGCCTACGACGTGTTGACGTGCAGGTAAACACTCAACACTCAGCGTGGGTGCGTTGGGGAGAAGTTAATTGTTACGGCTGATGTGCATGGATGGAGGGCGTCGCTCCCGCGACGCCGCGGCGTTGCGGGAGCAACGCCCTCCAATTGGTGCCGATGCCGTTACAGCGCCAGCCACACCCCGGCGATCACCACGGCTTCAACCAGGAGCGCCACCATCAGGGGTGGCACTGGAAAGGTGCGTTTACGATGAACGGCCTCTTCCCCAGCCGACCCCATCTGATGCTGCACCGCCGCGATGATCAGGTTCGCTTCAAATCGCCTGATTCCTCGCCGCGAAGCCTCCTTCAGCAATCCCATTCGTGCCGAGTAGCGCAAAACGCCACCCTCCACCGCGGCGGATACGTTCGCAGCAAATCGTCTGGCCGACCCGGCGCTGGTCAACATATGGTCAGGCAGATGAAGCTCGATGTCCGACGGCGCGGCATTCGTTTGGGGCGCTCTGGATGATCGCTCCTCGCTCAGCTCCCTGTCATGGGTCCTGGCCGCGTCGCACAGCGCATGGTGCATCGCCGAGAGGTCATGGCGATGGGCATGGCGCACCCGCCTGGCCCGGCGTCGATACGCATCACCGGCGATGGACCGCGCCTTGTGAAATGGAGGAGGATTCCGCACCATGTCAATCGGTATTGTAACCGCGTTGCGCCGTGGGCCGGTTATATTTGGGGTTTCACGACACCCGGTTTGCCAGTGACGCGCGGTTTGTGACGCATGTTCGGGTCATGACGTCCGACGCCGACCAAATGACACCGCTTGGGACGATCAATCGCATGAAAAAGTGGCTGCGCGGCGTGCTGTATCTCGTGGCATTCGGGCTGATTGCCGCCATCGTGGCGACGTTCATCAGCTATCGCATGACCCAGGGCGCGCCCGACTGGTATCATCCGCATGCGATCAGCGCCGCCGAACGCGCCGCCGCCGCGCGGCGCGCCGACGATAAATTTCTAACCGCGATCTCCCAGGCCGCCGACGCCCAGGCCGCGGAAATCCGCGCCAAAACCCGCCCGTCCGTCGTTCCCCAGCCGCATCAGATCACCGTCTCCTTCACCGCAGAGGAACTCAACGCGTTTTTCTATAAGTGGGCCACCTTGAATCATTGGGATGAAAAGGTGGGAAACTATTTCTCTGACGCCCAGATCGTCATTCACGAAGGTCGTCTCATTGTTGCCGGAACCGTAAACTCCAAGGTGGCCGCCAAATATGGACTTGGCACGCTGGGTGGGATGGTTGTGAGCTTCCATTTCCGACCGGAACTCACCAGCTCCGGCCAACTCGATTGCTCGCTGGCGCGGGTGATGGCCGGGCGTTTGCCCCTCCCCTCGGCCATCTGGGATGCCCAGTCCGACAAGCTCAAGGCCTTTTTGCTCCAGCATCTCCCGGCATTTCAAAGGAAGGCGAAAATCTCCGACACCGGCGCCAGCAACGGTGATGCGATCGCCGCGGCCATGACCGAGTTCATGATCGATGTGCTCGATCAACAACCGTCGTCGCCCGTCATTTTCCTCCCCGTGGACAATCGTCACGGCATTCCCGTGAAAATCACCTCCATCCAGGTCGCCGATCAGTCGATCTCCATGACGGCCGTCCCGCTCGACGCCAACCAGCGACAAGGGCTTCTCCGCCAGATCAAATCTCCCGTCGTCGAACAGGCGGCCAGCGGAAATTAGCGGCTACTCATTCCGCATCTTCATCGGGTGTCGTCAATGGGTGTGGTCTGGCACGCGGCATCGGCTGGAATTGGAGGGCGTCGCTCCCGCAACGCCGAGGCGTCGCAGGAGCGACGCCCTCCATCCACGCACATCGGCCACAAAAATCAGCTACACCCCCTTCATTCATCGTGCCAGTCAAAAAATAGACCATTGACGGATTTTTTCGAATGGTCGTAGCATCGGGCCTGTGGATTTCGAGGGTTCGAAGTCCTGTCATTTTTCGAAGGAGTCTGTCATGTATCGGGTTTTGTATGTTGTGGCGGCCTTGTTGGCCTTCACATTTGTTGGAACATCCACCCAAGCCGCCGAGGTGGCGACACCCGCCGCCGCGCCCAGCGCAAAATTGCTCGCCACGCGCCAGGTGATGCGGGATTTGTGGACCGACCACATCACCTATGTCCGCAACGTCGTCATTGCGACGAAGGACAAGAATCCAGAAGCCGCCAAAGCCGCGGAGGCGGCGGTTGTCGCCAATGCCAAGACCATCGCCGGCGCGATCGTGCCGTTCTATGGCCAGGAGGCTTCCGATCAATTGTTCAAGCTGCTTGCCGGACACTGGGGCGCGATCAAGGCTTATCTTGATGCGACGGACGCCGGCGACCAGGCCGCCGCCAGCAAGGCGCAAGGCGAGTTGTACGCCAACGCCAAGGCGATCGCCGAGTTTTTGAGCAAGGCGAACCCGGCTTGGCCTTTCAAGACGGTCGATGCCCTTCTGGTTGGACACGCGGCCCATCACATCATGCAAATCCAGGACATCTACGCCGGTCGCTATGACAAGGAAGCGACCACGGATTGGCCGGAGATGCGCAAGAACATGAACATTCTCGGAGACGCACTGGCCAATGGTCTGGCGGCGCAGTTCCCCGATAAGTTCAAGTAATTGCGGGCTTTAACGCAACATCGAAGCCGGACGGGATCGCCATCCCGTCCGGCTTTTTTGTAGGTGGGTATGCCGGGCGGCCTCTTCAATTTTGTGGTATATCTTTTGACTGCCGATGGTCTTACGAACCAATACGCTCGAGACACGACTGGGTGCGCTGGATCGGGAACTGGCGTCGGCGCGCCCTCGCATCAATGCCAAGGTGGGTTTGGCGGTGGATCGCTGGCGTGCTGATGCCGGCGCCGCACGCTTTCATCTGGCGCCCGGCGAACATCATCCGCTCCTGTTGGCGGTCGTCGGGGGCACCGGCACCGGCAAGAGCACGCTCGTCAATCGGCTTCTCGACGCTGACCTGTCGGCCACCAGCTTCCGGCGAACGTTCACGAGCGGCGCCGTTGCGATCGCGCATGAAACCAAAGCGGTGCCCCAACCGTGGCTTGGTGTTCCCCATCGTCCTATCCCAACATCCGACCTTCCGGCGCGCGGGCAAATTGATGCCCTGATGGTCGTGGCCGAGCCCACCGATCTGACCGCCGCCATCACGCTCGTCGATACGCCCGACCTCGACGGCGACCAGCCCGCCCACCATGCCCAGGCGGACCGCGCCTTCCGCTGGGCCGAGGCGCTGCTTTTTCTGGTCAGCCCTGAAAAATATCAGATGACCGAGCTCATTCCGTACTACCGGCTGGCGACGCGCTACGGCATTCCATCGCTTTACGTGATGAACAAGTGCGAAACCGCCGCGATGTTCGACGATTTTGCCCGGCAGGTCGGCGCGCCGGTGGGATTGCCGCCCGGCGGCGCGCCAAACGCTCCAGCGGTGTTCGCCATCCCGCGCGATGACGCGGCCTACGAACCGCCGCCGGACGCCAACCTGTCGGCGTTGCGCGAGTCGATCAAGCGTCTCCAACCCGCGCAAGGACCGACCCGCGACCAGGGGCTGGCCAATCGCGCCGGCGACCTGGTGGGGCGGCTGACCGACCAAATCCTTACGCCCCTGCGCGCCGATCGCACGCTGGCGGATCAGCTCATCGCATCGCTGCGCAATCTGGAAGCCCCGGCGTCGGGGGTTGATGTCAACCCGATCACCGAACAGTTGAACCGCCGGTTGCGCGAACGCAGCGTGCTTTATTTGATGAGCCCGGGGAAAATGCTCGATCGCGTGCGCCAGGTTCCGCGCCTCGTGGTCCGCCTGCCGCGGACGATGTGGGATGTCTTCGGGCGCGGGCAACCCGGCAAATGGTTTGACCCGGATATCGTGAAACCGGAAAACCAGGAAGTCCCTGATTTTCACGCCATTCTTAAGAATCAGTTCTCCGTCGTGCAAAGCCGCATCGAGGATGCGATTCGCGCGAATCCCGCCACCGAGCGGTGGATCGCGGCGGCCGAAAATGAGTTTGTGCAAACCCGCTTCGATCCGGGCGAAGCCGGCGTCATTGCCGACAACGAAGTGGCGGAGTTGAAATTGTGGATCGACAAGCACTGGGACGCCACGCCGCGCGACACCGCCGCCCTTCAGCGGTTGCTCAAGCATCTGCCCGGCGGCAAGCAGTTGATAGGGCTCTCCGAAGCCGCGCCCTGGCTTTTGGCGGCGTTCTGCGGAGTCACTCACATTACCCTTGTCGCCGGCGATCTCACGACGCTCGGCCTGTTTGGCGGCACCATCGGCCTGTTCGAGCGCTTGAGCAATGAGGTGTTCGCTCGCGTGAGGTTGACGAACAAGAGGATCGGCCAGCGCTTCGCCGATCTGGTTCATCGTCAGATCAGCCAGACGTGCGACTGGCTTGATTGCCAGGCGCCATCGCAAGCACAGATGGACCGGTTGGAACAATTGGCCGACGACCTGGCCGGCACGCTGAGCATGAAGTGACCCTGGATTGCAAAGGCCCCATACGCTTCGGACGCATGACATGACCGACGATGTTCAACAACTCGTTCAAGAAGCCATTGAGCTGACCGGCGGCGACGGGCCGAAGTTGCTTGATGAGCGGACCCCCACGCTCGCTCCCGAGGCGCTGCGCGGCGGCGACGAGGCGTCGTCGTTCTATCTCGTCGGTTTGATCGGCGGAAAGGATGTGGGCAAAAGCTCGCTGGTCAACGCGCTGGTCGGCCAGGAGATCACCGAGCGGAGCAGCCACGGGCGCGGCACGGATCGCGTCATCGCGTATGTCCATGAATCACAGGTCGCGGCATTGCAGACGCTGCTCGAGCGCGAAGCGGCGGGGCGGTACAGCATTGTCACCCACGCGATCCCGCGCCTTCACCGCCAGGTTTTGCTCGATTTGCCCGACATCGACAGCCATTACGCGGATCATGTCGAACTGACCCGTCGGATGCTTCGTCACATGCTCTATCCGGTGTGGGTGCAGAGCGTCGAGAAATACGCCGACCGGATGCCCCAGACGATGCTCGCCCGCGTCGGCGAAGGCAATGCCGCCGACAATTTCATCTTCTGCCTCAACAAGGTTGATCAGGTCATCGCCCGCGAAGGGGAGGCGGCGGCGAAGGAATTGCGAACCGACTATGCCCTGCGGCTGGCGAAGACGCTCGACTTGTCCAATCCGCCCGGCGTCTGGATGATCAGCGCGTCCGCTCCGGATCAATACGATCTGCCGGCGCTGGCCGACCTGCTCAGTCAGCAGAAAGCGCCGCAGACCGTGGCGCGGTCCAAGCGCCTGGCCGTCAATCGCCAGTCGGCGTCGATCCTTGCGTGGCTCGATGGGTTGAACTTCCCCGCGCAGGTCGAGCGCCTGGCGCGTCTGCAGGCCGATGCCGAGTCCCTCTGCGCCGAGCGCATCGCCCAGCCGTTGTTGGATCGCGTCATCCCGCGGATCCTTGATGATCCGTCCCGGCAATCGGCGATGATGGACGATTGCCTCAAGGCGCGGATCCGTCGCTGGCCTCTGGTCAATATCGTCCATTCGGTCCTCGCGCCGCTGTTTGCATTTTTCTCCCTGACATTCGGCCGGCGCGGCGCGGCGCCGCTGTCCGGCGCCGAGGGCATGGTCGCGGCGCATCTCGATGAGCACGCTCATCGCCAGGCCGACCGCATCCAGACCACCTTCGCGCAATTGCAGCAGCTCTCACCGCTCGTCAGCGGTTTGTATCGCCACCGCAAGCTCTGGGAATCTCGCCCCGCCGATCTCGCCGCCGCCGAACTTTGCCAAACACTCGTCAGCGTCTTGGACCATCAGCGCCAATCAATTGTTGCCCGTTTCGGCCGGGGGTACGGAATCATTGGCGGCGTCGTCCGCTGCCTGTTAACCATCGGCGCGCTGCTCTGGTTCCCCATCGCGCAGCCCATGCTGGAGGCCTTTCTCCATAGCGTCGCGCGTCCAAGTCCAATGGAATTGCTCATCCGATTCGTTGAGGTTCTCAGCGCCGCCTATCTGCTCCAGAACGTGACATTGCTGCTGATTTATTTTGTGCTGCTCTGGGTCATCCTGAGATACCATACCCAGCGGCGCGTCGCCCGGCTGATGTTGCGCCGGAAAAAGGCCGACGCGGCCGAACCCACGCTCGATTTGTCGGTGCGGGCGCTGCAATGGACCGATACACTGCTTGATGAGATCCGCCTCAGCCGCGAACGGTTCGAGTCGCTGGTCGTGCGGATTGACGCCCTCCGCCAATCCCTCGATGAATCACCGACCGAGTCAAGTACGGCGTGATCCATTCGGAGAATCCGATGAAAGATGCTTTCACGTCCGCCGTGTTGATGATCTGCTTCACCGCCCTCGCCCTCGCCGCCGCTCCCTCGACCCGGCCGACCAAGTCTTCATCCGACAATGCGACCCAAGCCCAGCGCATCGCCGATGCGGTGGTTCACGCTTCGGGTATTGATGCACTGGCGAAGATCACCCACCTCCGTTTCACTTTCAATGTTTCGCGCGATGACAAATTGGTGGTCAGCGCATCGCACGATTGGGACATGCCCAACCACACCGACACCGTCACATGGAATGGCAAGACCGTCACCGTCGACATCAAAAATCCCGGCGACTCCCCCGATCAGAAGGCCGCCTTCCGACGTTGGACCAACGACTCCTATTGGCTGATGGCGCCCCTCAAACTCCAAGACCCCGGCGTCATCCTCAGTTCACCCGGCAAAAAGGAAGTGGACGGGAAAATGTACGATGTCCTTCACCTGCGGTTTGAACATGTTGGCCTGACCTCAGGCGATCAATACGATTTTTATATCGACCCGGCCACCAACCTTCCGGCACGCTGGACCTACATGCCCGCCGGCGGCAAGCATGTGACGGGCACATGGGAGGATTACCAGGTGGTGGGGGGCTTGAAGCTGGCGACGAACCACCAGTTCGGCGGCAGCCGTGTCTATTTCACCAATCTGTCGGCCGATACCAAGTGAGGCGAATCTTCCTCATATCGCATGATCCACCGGAACATCCTCCCCCCCCCAGACACGCTGGCCGGTGAATGGCCGCGCCGGTTCGCGCCAGAATGGATCGGACGCATCCAATCCCAATGGCAGCAGCGCCGTTGAGCAGAGGTACAAGCTGCCCGTGGAAATGTATGTATCCCCGATCGAGGGCTGATGCCCGCACAAGCCGATTTGCAACCAGCCGGCGTTGTCAAATGTCTCCGGCGCATCGAGCGTCCGTGCCATCATCGCCGACAGTGCCGTTCGTACCTGCGCCGGCGGCAATTCCGGCGGCAGCTTGTGTTGCAAGGCCAGTTGCGCGAGCAGTTGAAATGCCCCGCCTCGATATGCGATCGAGCGGCCGAAGGAAGGGAATGACCCGTCCGGAGCGATCAAGCGCTCAAGCACCACTGAATAGCGCTGCGCCCGCTTCAATGCGGGTTCCATCGGCCATTGCCAGTCGTCGCGATGGCGCTTCATTTCCACCAGCACATCCAGCAACATGGGCTGTATGACGTAACTGTTGTAGTAGTCGAATCGAAATGCCGACCCATCGCCATACGCCCCATCCCCCTTGTACCACTGATCGTGCTGGAGGAGGGCATAGTCGACGCGCATGACATCCCATTCCTCCCCGACATGCGCCAGAAACGCCTCAATCATCGCGCTGAACAGCAGCCAGTTGTTCGGGTGAGGCTTGACGCGCCGCGTGGCCTTCATCCCTTTGACGAGGTTTCGTCGCGTCGGCGCCGACAACGGTTCCCACAGGAACGCCGGCGCCCGCAGGATCGCATGGGCAAGAAACGCCGCATCGACCAGGGGCTGGTTCGCTTCGGTGAAGTTCAGGAAATCGGGCGATTGCGGATCAACGGCGGATTCCATCCCCCGCAGCGCCAGTTCACCCAGCTCCCGCGCGATCGGATCATCCCCCAATGCCAGCCACGGCGAGATCCCCGCCAGCAGCCGCGCGACGCCTTCCAGGTGAACGCACTGACGCCGCGCCGCCTCCGGTTCCCGCCGATGATGCTCCACCGGCATCACTTCCCGCAGACGCCGCTCCGCCAGCGCCTCCAGCATCGGCCGGGCCAAACGCTCGGCCCACAGGATCCACTGCTCCCGCACGGGTGTTTCCCTGGGCTGTCTGTTTGGCTCACTCATGTTCCATCCTCCGACGCCTACGTTCACAGTATAATCCCCGCATGATCCGCATTCGTGAAATCCGCGATCCCGAACTCCGCGAGCGCATCCGCGCCAAGCTGGCTGAGAATCGCGGCGCATCGGCCGCCGGGATTCCCGACTGGTTCGAGCTCGATGACGCCGATTATGTCGATCTGCTCAACGACCTGCAACGCGATGAATCGCCCGAGGCGTCCGATGAGGAATGGGGGATGTGAACTGCTCTTTGTCCGTGGTCCGTTGTCAGTGGTCAGTTGCACTCGCATGCGACAACGGACAACGGACAACGGACAACTGACAACGGACAACTGACAACGGACATTTTATTCGGTCTCCCTCGCCACTTTGCTTTGATACGCCTCATGCAGCCGCCGCGTGATCGGCCCACACGCATCGCCAATGATTCGATCATCCCAATGGCTCACCCAGCTAAGTTCCCGCGTCGTGCTCGTGATGAACACCTCATCGGCGCTTCGGGCTTCCTCCAGCGTCAGCGCCCGCTCGGCCACCGGCACGCCCGCTTCCCCCGCCAGTTTCAGCAGCACCGCCCGCGTGATGCCCGGCAGCACCTTGGGTCCGACGGGATGGGTGATGACCTCGCCCCGGATGACCGCGAAAAGATTGCTCGCCGAGCATTCATTGATCATTCCCTCATCGATGAACGCCGCCTCATCCGCCCCGGCTGCCACCGCCTCATTTTTCGCCAGGATGTTGGGCAGCAGCGCAATCGACTTGATCCAGCAGCGCTTCCACCGCTCATCGGCCACGCTATGCAGACGCATACCCCGTCCCTTCCCCGGGCGATTCACCGCCGACAGTGGACGGGCGTAAAGCAGGAGCGTCGGTTTGAGTTCCGCGTCGTAAATATGATTCCGCGCCGCCGCCCCGCGCGTCAGTTGCAGATAGATCATCCCCTCCCTGATCCCGCTCCGCGCGACGAGCCTTTCGATTTCCCTCGCGAGCGCCGCCCGATCCAACGGTACCGCGATCTTCACGCCCGCCGCCGAACGTTCCAGCCGATCCAGGTGTTCATCGAGCGTGAACTCGCGCCCGTTGTAGAGCCGGATCACCTCGTAAACGCCGTCGGCGAATTGAAACCCGCGATCCTCAACGCTGATCCGCGCCTCATTCAGCGCGACGATCTCACCATTGATCCAAATCCATTCGGTCATGGTTGCCTCTTCATTAAAAATGCCGCGGGTGAAGCATGCCGTTCAGCCGGCGCTCAATTGCGCGGCGCGGCGTCGCCGAAGCTGTTCCTTTCCCAACAGCCCCGTGCCGATCACCAGCAGCAGCGCGATCCCGCCGCCCGCGCTGCCGAATAAACCATACTTCCATCCCCAGGGGCGGTAAATAAGCTCGACCACCACATCCCCTCCCGGAATCGCCACCGCCTGCATCACCCCATACGCCGGAACGATCGGCGTCGGCCGACGAATCGTCATTTCCCGCGCCCGTCGGCGCTCCATTCGAATGACCACCGCCTCCCACCCCGGCGAACAGGCGTCGGCGATCACCAGCCACCCGCCGCCGCTTGCCTTGATCGTGATCGTCCGATGTTCCGGCGATTCCTCCCGATACTCCACCGTTCCCTTGCGCTGCCCGCCGCCCCGCGCCTGCCACCAGGGCTCGCCGGCGGCAGCCTCCGGAATCCGTCCCCGCCGGGCGGGGGGGGACTCCAACCATTCCCGCACGTCCGCCTCATCCGGATCATCGACAAGCACCACCTCATGTGGATCAAAGTTCCACGGCTCGGTCAATTGTTCAAAGACTTCGCGCGTGGATGCGTAATGTCGCGCCTCCTTCGCCACCCATGCCCGCGGCATCACGGATTTGTTTTCATAGTCCACAACATCCCCGTCACCCGGCACCGCCGTCCATGCCCCGCCAGGCGATGGATCCCCCCGCCTTGTCAACAAGTATTGCATCCCCACCAATCGCAGCGGTAGGTCATTCACATGCGCAATTCGCAGCGGCTGACCCGCATCCACCGGCCGCGTGGCCAGGAGCGTGTCGGCATCCATCTTCGCATCCACGCCCATCACGTGCCCGCGTCGCGTTGGATGAAATTGCAGAAGCGCCCCCCACATCCCCCATCGCGCCGAAACATGCCCGTTTGTTCGCAAGTCGTTGACGCCGTACGCCGACGCCAGATTTGGAGGCAGAATGCCATCAGTCGCCGCAAACCGGGCCGTTGCATTCCATGACGAACCCACCGCCAACGGCGCAAACGCCGGCGTCGTCGTCCCCCATTCATAAGGAATGGCAAAGGCAAGCAGCTCAATCGTCGCAAGCGCCACCCACGTCGCGCCAAACCATCGCACATGCCGGGCACTCGGCATCGCCGCCGGCGGCCGATCAATATGAAGCGATCCGGTGGGGGGGCTGAAGGGATCACCCTCCTCCCGTGTGCGAAAACGCCGAACGCCCGCTGTCCACAACACCGCCGCCAACGCCAGCGTCACCCCCATCGCGCCAAACCGCACGCCGGCCGCGCTCCATGCCGTTGCTTCTCCGCTGAGCAGCCAGAATATTCCCCACGCGCCTCCGACCGCCGCCAGCGCGATGCCGAGGTTGATCAGCGCATCGGTGATTCCATCCCGCAACTCACCCCTCCGAAGTTGCCGCAGGAGCGCCTCAAGCCCGCACCCGCTCAACATCGCAATGGCCAGCCCGCACCCGCTCATCCAGGTTCCCCAGCCGCTGATGCTCAATTCCGTTGGATGCACCTTCGACACCGCGCTTGTCAGTCCCAGCAACGTGATTGCGCCCATCGCCAGCGCGATCACCATCCATGTCCGCACCACGCGCCGCTGCGGGCTCATCTTCAAGGAGAAAATGGCAAACAAAAATGGGATGACACCGACAAACGCCGGCGCCCATGAATGATGATGAAACAGCGCCAGCCCCCACGGCATTTCCGCAAACACCCTCGCGCCCCCAGGCACCGTCGCCTGACGCCACTGTTCGCTCACCACAAACCATTGCACCGCCCCGAGCAGCAGCCCGATCACCACCGCCAGCACCCACCCCGTCATCCACCTGCCCGACAACCACCACCGCTTGATTCCCCCCCATCCCTCAAGCAGCGGCGGCGTCAACGCGCTTGCCAGCAGCAGCATCGCCAGCGCGACGGCATCCGCCCCCAATGCCGCCAATCCCACGACCACCGCCATCGCTGCAATCCGTCCCGTCGTCACACGCTCCCACAACCGGCAACTTGCAATCACCGCCCAGGGCAACAGGCACAACACATTGGTCAGCGTCGCATTGAGCCCGATCAGTTGAAATCCCCCAAGCATGAACGTTACACCCGCCAGCGCCGCCCCGGCCGATCCCATCCGCTGACGCCGCGCCAAAAGCCATGCCCCGCACCCCGCGACCCAGAGCTTCAGCACCGCCGACAATCCCCACGCCCACTGCGGATCATGACCCGGAAGGTGCAACAAGGTGGTCGGATAAAATGCCGCCACACGCCCGTTGCCCAGCAGGGATTGGCCGATCCCTTGATGGGGATTCCAGAGCGGCGCGTGCCCATCCCGCATGGATCGCACCGCCGCTTTGAACGGTGAAACCCATTGAGACAATTGCTGCAAGCGCCAATCGACGCCCGATTCCTGTAAGGGTGAAGGCTCGAATGCACTGGCCGACGCGCTGCCTGGCGCCGATGGCGTCACGCCGCCGACCGATTCCGGCAACAGCACCCGTCCCGGCCACCATCCTCCGCCGGTCGTCGCGAACGCCAGCACCAGAAACAGCAGCGGCATCATTGCCGCCCGTCGATCGCACAGCCGACTGGATGCGCCCGCCATGGCGACCTCGGGATCCTCCTGCTTTTGCATCGTCTGCATGCCCAACCACCCTACAAGCAAAGGACACCCTCCGCGAGCCGTCCTCGAAATCCATTCCCGCCCAACGCAATTCGCGCGCCCGACAAATATTTCCATCCCCCGCTTTCATCCATTCCACGATATCCTGAACGCCATGATCGGCATCGCACTCATCGGAACAGGGAAAATCGCACTCGCCAATCATCTGCCGGGCATTCGCCTTTGCCCGAATGCCAGACTGGTGGCGTTGTGCGACACGAATCCCGCCGCGCTCCAGCAGGCGCGACAAGAGGCTGCCGTTGCATTGGGATACACCGATTACCGCGCCGCGTTGGCGCGTGATGATGTGCATGCCGTCATCATCGCCACCCCCAACCACACCCACATGCCCATCGCCACCGACGCGATCAACGCCGGCAAGCATGTCCTCATCGAAAAGCCGATCACCCTCACGCTCGGCGAAGCGCGAACACTCGTGGGCCTCGCCGAGTCGCGAGATGTTCGCCACATGACCGCCTTCACCTACCGCTTTGTCCCCGCGATGCGCTACGCCAGGAAGCTCATCAGCGACGGCGCGGTCGGCCGACCTTATCATTTCCGCGCCCGACGGTTTCAGGACTGGGGTGATCGCCCCCTTGGATGGCGGCAGGTTTTGCGTTTCGCCGGATCGGGTGAACTGGGCGACATGCTCTCCCACCGGATCGATTTCGCCCATTACCTCGTCGGTCCGATGCGCCGGGTTGTCGGTGACATGAAGCGCCTGATCCCCCAACGCGGAGGCGAGCCATCCGATGTCGATGATTTTGTCTCCATGCTCGGCGACTTCGACAACGGCGCCAGCGCGGTTCTTGAAAGCACCAAACTCGCCACCGGGCGCGGCGAAGGCTACGGCGGTGAGGACATCGTCGAACTCAATGGCGCGGAGGGCACGATCGTTTATTCCACGCAGCGTCCCTGGGAGTTGCAGTTGGCGACGAAAGGCCAGTCGGAATTGGAAACATTTCGCGTCCCCCGGGATTGGCTGGTCCATCCCGGTTCGCCGCGCGATCCCGACGACGGCGACCCCCGCATCACCTTCCGCTACGATCAAATGGTTGAGTTCATCACCGCCATCGAACAGCGACGTGATTGTCGACCTTCCCTCCGCGCCGGCGCCCGCGCCCAAGCCGTGATGACCGCACTCATGGCCTCGGTCGATCAAAAATCCTGGCAGGATGTTCCACAGGACAATTGGGAGTCGGACTGAAGAGCAAATGGCCAAATCCATCTGACGGGCGGGCATGGACTCTGTGGTGGGTTCCAAATGGTCATCATGATGACGCGGCGGACATTCCGGTTGAGGCTGTACTGTTGCATCCCGTGGTCTTTGCAAAGCGGTGGATCACCGATAGAGTATCCGGCTCGATGAGTCAGACCGTTTCAACTCCGCGATTGCCGGCGCCCGCGCCGCTGGTGGCGCTGGCCGGGTGGGTGCTGCCGGGGCTGGGATATTGGCTTTTGGGGCAGCGGGCGCGGGCGTTGACGATTGGAATCGCGGTGGTGGCGCTGTTTGTGGGAGGGGTGCTCCTGGCCGGGGTGCGGATTGTGGATGCGCCGCAGTTGAGCGGCCAGGTCGCGCCGTCGGATCGGGCCGTCGAAAGCCGCAAGCCAGACGTTCCGCTGGGGAGGCGAATTATGGATAAGCCGTGGTTCCTGGGGCAGGTGCTGACCGGTCCACTCGGCATTATCGCGGCGTGGGGATCGGCGAAGGCGGCGGCCAACCCCGCGACGGCATCCATCGTCTCCCATGCGCGAATCGCGGAAATCGGGACGCTCTACACGGCGGTCGCGGGGATGCTCAACCTGCTGGCGATCATCGACTCGGCCGCCCGCGCCGGCGAACGGGAGGAGCGATGATCCCTCCGATGATCTGCGGCGTGCTGGCGGCGTACATCCCGTTTGTGGACCCTCTGCCCTACGCGTGGGACTACTGGTATCTGCTGCTCCTGCCCCTGTGCATCGCGGTCGCCGTGGTTTACAAGTCGGTTAAATGCGCCTCGATGTCGCAGGTGCCGCGCGAGGCGGCGGTGATCACGCTCTGGATCATCGTGGGGATGGTGGCGGCAGGGGCGCTCCTGGCGGGAGTTGTGGCGCTGGCGGGGCATTAAGACAGCGTCACGGCAGTCATTTCGCACACGAGAACCTTGTCCAAAGGCCCATAACCACAACGGAATAATCCGCACAGGTGGTGCAAAGGTTGCCGACGGGCGCAATCGGCCCGGCGGGGTGATGTTGCGCGCTGAATTTTCTTGATTTTCCCCGACCGACCCTCGCAGGGCATTGTAGGTTTTCCCCGGCTGATGCGATGGTCGCATCACAAGATGCGACGACAGCTACGCAAAGGACGAGGAGAAACCAAATGACGAAGACGATTGTACTGGCGGCGATGGCGATGGGATTGGCGGGCGCGGCGACGGCGGCGAATGCCGGGTCGGTTCATTTCCCGAAGAACTTCGGAAACTCCAACGGAAATGGCTTTCATTTCTCGGACAAGGACCACGGGAGTAAAAATGGCGGCTCCAACCATCAATATTCCTGGGAGGGGAGCTGGGGTGACAACCAAAAGGGCAACAACAACTACGGTGACGATTGCGACTCCCCCAAGGACAATCATGATGGGAACAACAAGGACTGGAATCACAACCCTCCGGTCAACAACGACGATTGCGACAAGCCGTCGGACAAGAAGGATTTCCACAAGGTCAAGATCGACTGCGACACGACCCCGCCGCAGAACAACCAGTGTGATGACAATCCCTTCTACGGGCATCAATGGAAGGACAATTGTGACAAGCCCACCGTGCCGGACTGCGACTACAAGCCTCACAAGCCCTGCGAGCCCATTCCCCTGCCCGCCGCCGCTTGGAGCGGGTTGAGCGGTCTGGGATTGATCGCCCTGGCCGGCGCGCGAAAGAAACTTCGCGGTCTGATGAGCGCGTAAGAAAGACTTTGTTGTGCAAATGGAACAGTTCCTCGTCCGCCGCCGACCCAACGTGGGTCGGCGGCATTTTTGTATCTTTTGGAAAGCACCATTTCTTAAGGTGCGACGGCCGGCGTGCCTGGGGTCTGCTCGCCGACGAGGACCTGCTCGAAGCCGTCGCGGTTGACCATGCTCATCCCGACGCCGCGAAGCTGGAGGGCGCGCATGAGATCGGTTTTGGTGAGGATGCCGACGATTGCGCCGTCGGGTTCGGTGACGATGAGTCGGCCGAAGTTGTTGGCGCTCATGCGATGGAAAGCATCGAGTGCGGTGGCGTCGGGGTGAATGACGCCGGGACGGGTATCCATGATTTGTGAGACGCTTCCCGCAGGGTCGGCGCCGTGCAATTGCGCGACGCTGACCAAACCCAGCACCCTTCCCTCCCGCACAACCGGGAAGCCCAGGTGATGGTCCTGAAGCATGCGGAGCGTGAGATCGGCGACGGTCAGATCCGGCGGCACGGTTTTGACATCGCGGCTCATCAGGTCGCCAACATGGATGCCCTGGAGCAGGTCAAGCACCATGCTGTTTTGCGATTCGGCATTGACGGCGATGTAGATGAAGAACGCGATGGCGATCAGGAAGAAGTTGAGGCTCATGAGCCCCAACAGGCCCAGGAGCACGGCCAGGACCTTGCTGACCCGCGCCGAAACCCGGGTCGCGCGGACGTGGGACATTCGCATCGCCAGGAGCGAGCGGAGGATCCGCCCGCCGTCGAGCGGCATGGCGGGGAGCAGGTTGAAGAGCGCGAGGATGACATTGAGGACGCTCAGGTAGATGAAGATGAACTTGACGCCGGGCATGGTGGATGGGGTGATTTGATCGAGGATCCAGAAGATCATGCCCAGGACGAGGCTGACGATCGGACCGACGACGGCGACGATCGCCTCGGCGCCGCGCTGGCGGGGCATTTCGTCGAATTGCGCGACGCCGCCGAGGAACCAGAGGGTGATGTTTTTGGTGCGTACGCCGTAGCCCCGGGCGGTGACGGCGTGGCCGAGCTCGTGGATGATGACGCTGATGAACAAACCGAGCGCGGCGATGAAGCCGAGCAGGTATGGCCAGGCCCCCTGTTCGAGCTTGTCGTCGGGAGGAAGCCCGAATTGCTCGGCCA
>CAYTAP010000016.1:3127-8155 GCA_964435775.1 uncultured Tepidisphaeraceae bacterium | reverse complement strand
CATGCACATTGTGCCCGATCAGCCAGGCGAGAATGGGGAGGATGACGAGAAACGTCCAATCGAGCAGGATGGGAATGCCAAGCAGACGGAACGGCAATGAGAGGGCGCGTTGAGACATGCCGTCGAGTGTACGCGATACCGGCAGATGCGGGGACGGGAAATGTGGACGGCGTGAAGAGGCCAGCGCGATGGGGTTGGTGACCGGCGCGACGGATCATCTCAAGCCATCGCTTGCGTGAAGGGACGGCACAGGGCAACATGATGGTGGCGGCGCTCATGGATGGGCGCGGCGGTAGCCACATTCATCAATCGCCGGGGGCCACGGGCTCATGCTCTTTATTCTGGCGGCCAATCCGTTTGACAATCCGACGACCCGCTGGCTGCTCGTCTGCGCCGGGGGGTTGACGCTCATTTACATGCTGATGCGCCCTGGGATGAGGAAGAGGAAGGACCCGCTGGCGAGGATGCCTTCATCGTTGTCGCAGCAGCGATCGGTGGAGCGGGAAATGACTCAATTGCTCGTGGAACTGTCGGAAATGTCGCGGCAGATCAGCGCGCAGCTTGATACGCGGGCGGCGAAGCTGGAATTGCTCATCAAGGACGCCGACGAACGGCTTGCCCGGCTGGAGGGATTGTCGCCGGAAGCGCCGGCGCACGTTCGCATCGCCGCTGAAGCGGCGATCGGAACACAATCCACGCTCCCATCATCGGCGGACATCCCGCCGCCGCGTCAGGAGCAGCGAAGTGAAGAGCGCTATCAGGCGATCTACGCGCTGGCGGACCGGGGGACGGGCGCATCGGACATCGCGAGACAGTTGGATCGCCCTCGTGGGGAGGTTGAACTGATTTTGGCGCTCAGAGCCAAAACGGCATCATAGGAACTCCGACGCGCATTTCGCGGATGCCGACTCGCACGCTCGAACCTTGCATCAGCGAGTCCGTGGCACACCCCGTCAGATGGGCAATTGCCGTTGATCCGACTTGCCTCGCGCGAACAGCCGCCATGCGCCCGGCGTGCGGATGAGCGAGAGACAACGACTTTGTCGGATCACTTCAAACCAATGCTGGAAGGCGCGATGGAAGAAGCCCAGAGTGTTGGCGACTTGCCAGACCATCAGCAGGGAAAACAGTTGAAGCGCCCACAGCCCCTTGGCGGTGGTGAAGGGGCGGATGAGGCACTCGACATAGAAGCCGCTGTCCACTTCAAAGTCGCCGGCGCCGCGTTTGGCGCGGGCGAGATGAAAGCGATGCGCGCCGCGCCCGTAGTGAAAATGCTGGCGGAAAAACCGGGCGAGGGTCATGGCGTGGCTGTGAAACATGACGGCACTGTGGACATAGGTCAGCGGCAGCCCGCTGGCGGCCCATCGGTCGCACAGGTCACGGTCCTCGGAGGTTTGGAACCGGGTGTCGAACCCGCCGAGCTGGCGATAGCGGTCGAGCGGCATCGCCATGTTTTGCGACGCGAAGAACCGGGCGCGGTCCGGGTTGGCGTTGTAGTGGGCGTAAACCGCGTCGAGAATGAGCTGGCTGGCGCTCGAACAGGGATTTTGGGTGAGGGCGTTGATCGTCTGGCCGCCGAGCAATTGGTTGGGATTGCGCTCGAAGCGTTCGGCGAAGCGCGACAACCAGTCAATCGCCACATGGCAATCGTCATCGGTGAATGCGAGGAACCGGCCGTTGGCGTAATGCGAGCCTTTGTTCCGCGCCGCGGAAGGCCCGGCGTTGCGTTGACGGAGCAGGCGGACGGTCATCAACCCCTGGAAGGAATGGATCAGCGGTTCGAGGGGCGTATCGCTGCCATCATCGACGACGATGACTTCATACTGGTCGTGCGGAAAATCCTGCCTGGCCAGGGCGGCCAGCGAGGCGCGCAGTGCATCGGGACGACGATACGTGGGAATGATGACGGAGAAAAAACATCCGTGGTGCGGCATGGTGTCAATCCAGTTGCAGAGGGCGCTTCCCGGCCGGCCTGTGGATCGGCGGGGATGGAGAAGCAAGGCGATTCTGCAATACAACCATCGGTTCTGGCAACGCTTTATTTGTTATCGGACGAAGGATTGGATTTCCATCACTATTCAACGACGCCTACATGGTGGCGGCGATGGCATTGAGTGGGTGACGGCGCGTGTCGGCGGGGTTGCCGGGCTTGGCCGGGACGCGGGAGTCTTCCGCGACGTCGGCGGGAGTGATGTGTTTGCGGCGGTATATTTCGTATGAGGCGTAACTTTTCTTCACCTCACCGGCGCCGAACGCGTAGCCGCAGGCCTCGCCGCATGCGTGGGCGGAGAGCTGCGCGAGCAGGAGGGGGATGATTCGCGGAAGCAGGCGGCCGGCTTGTCCGATGCGGTGAATCATCTGGATCTCACGGCGAAGGCGGATCAGGGGGACCAGGGGCGCGCCGCCGATGTAGAGGAGTCGTCGCCACGCCGGCCAATGGCCGTTGCGGGCGCGGGAGTCGCCGAAGATGCGCCCGCCACAGAAGGCTTGCTTGATGAGGGAGGAGGCGCGGGAGATGTTGAGATGGCGCGCCTTGGCGGAAGACTGCAGGTAGACCTGATGGCCTTGTTGTCGCAGTTCGGCTTGGAGAAGCCCTTCAACATCGAGGAGGTCGGGGAGGCGGTCGCCGTACGACAGGAGGATGTCGCGTTTGTAGCTGGTGTTGTGCCACGGCGTTTGATCGGTGGGTCCGGAGTCGATCGGGTCGGACCAGCGGGCAAAGCACCCGATGTAGTTGGCCCAACTGCGGAGGGTTGCCGGGTTGGCGTTGAGGATGACTGGGCCGACGGCGGCATTTTTGGGATCGCGGTGGGCTTCGATCAAACCGGCGGCCCAGCCCGGCTCGGGGTAGCAGTGATCTTCCGCGAACGCGACGACCGGCGCGGCGGCGAGGCGGGCGGCGATGATTTTCGCGGGCGTGGGGGTCACGATTCTTCCGACTTCAACGACGCGGACGCGCGCGAAGCCCGCGACGGCGGCGGCATCCAGCGACAGCGCCTGGAAGGTGGGTGCGACGATCAACAGCTCGAGTTGATCGCAGACATCCTGCGCCCGCAGATGGCGGATGGTTTTGGCGATGGAGGCGAAGTTGTCGGGGGTCAGGAGGATGACGGATATTGCCGGTGGTTTCGACGAATCGCCGGGGGAGGGGATGTCATGGAGGATGGCAGGGGTGGAAGGCATGGCGTGGGCCTTATTGTTTGGGGTGGTGTCAGTAAGTTGATTCTCGCCGGAAAAACGCCAGCGGTTGAACTCGAGATCGGCGATGATGGAACTCGAGGCCCCTTCCCCGATGACGTAGCCGAGCATTTGGCCGAATGCGTCCATGCAGAGTCCTGCCAGCAGGACGGGCATGAGACGCAAGGGAGATGGGCACCCTTCGCATTGGGCGCGGCGGATCACGTTCAAGCTGCGCAGGCCCCGAATGAGCGGGAGCAGCGGAGAACCGCCGGCATAGATGATGCGCCTGGGCCAGGACCAATGGGCGGCGCGGGCGGCGGCGAAGATTCGGCCGCAGTGATAGTGAAGGCGCATGAAGATCGGGAACAAAGCGAAATTGGTGTGGGCGAGACGGGCGTTGGGCTCGATATGGAGCGTATGACCTTTGGAACGCAGGTCCCAGTGCATAACGGCTTCGGCGACCATCATTTCGTCCAGGCGATCGCCGTAGGACAGGAGAACATCGCGCTTATAGCTGGTGTTGTGGCCGGGAAGGAACGGGGCCGATCCGCCGGGGTGAGGGGCCATCCAGGGACCGTATCCGGTGACGAGATCCGCCCAACTGGTCAGAGTGCGGGGGTTGGCGTTGACGACAACGGGACAGACGGCGGCGTGGGGGAGACGATGGGCGTGAATCAGTGCCTCGGCCCAGTGGGGTTCGGGGTAGGCGTGGTCTTCGGCGAATGCGATGACCTGGGCGCGGGCGAACCGCACGGCGGCGGCGTTGGCCAGGGCATGGGAATGGATCGGTCCGACTTCAACGACGCCATAAGCGAGGAATGGCTTGAGTTCCTCCTTTTCAAGTTGAAGTTGTGATGCATCGGGAGCGAGGAGGATCAGTTCCAACTGATTCGCAACGGTTTGTTGCGCGAGGCATCGAATGGTTCGACGGATGGAGCTGAAATTGTCATTCGTGGCGAGGATGACGGACATCGCCGGCTGGACGCCATCGGGGAGTGGCGTGAGCGTCACCTGTCGGGCGGCATGTGAGGATTGCGAGGCTGCCGGAAGTTTCGAGAGCGTCTGACGGCCGACCGGCGCGGGACGGGCGGCGTGTTGGATGGCGATGCGCGCTCCGGAAGAGGCGGCGGATTGTTCGGCGGCCTCGACGACTTCGAGGCTCCGCAAGCCATCGAAGAGATCGGCGCCTGTGGTCAATTCCCGCTGAATAGCGCGGAGGAAAGATTCCACTGACGCGAGAAAAGAGGGTTCATGTGCGGCGGCTCGACGTTTTTCGAGCAAATAGGGCAAATGGCGAAGCGCATTCAAGCGGGCTTTGGTTCGACGGGCAAGTGAGAACTCCGCGCCGGCGGGTGTCAACTCGATATCAAGGCATCGGTAACGATCCAGGGCGAGCTGGCCGCGATCGCCGAGGATTTCCCACCGGTCTTCGTCGATGGCGGTGGAGCAAAATCGGGATTGGACTTCAACGCCGTTTGAGAGCCGCAGGGTCAGCAGCGCCGTGTCGGCGTCGCTGGCGATGGAGCGGATGGACGCGGAGACATCGATCACCTCGACGTCGAAAAGGAACCGCAGCATGTCGATGTGATGCGACGCGAGATCGAGCAGCACTCCGCCGCCGTTGTCGCGGGATTGCCGCCAGGCGGGGACAATCCGGGTGGGCGTGCAGAAGCTGGAGCGAACGGCGATCGGCTGGCCGATGACGCCGCCGCGAAGCTGGTCGCGCAGACGGGCGTACAGGGGATTCCAGCGATAGTTGAATCCGACGCGTCCCACCACGCCGGCCCCTCGCCAGGCATCGAGAATGCCTTCGGCTTCCGTGATGCTCGTGGCGATGGGCTTTTCAAG
>CAYTAP010000016.1:0-3117 GCA_964435775.1 uncultured Tepidisphaeraceae bacterium | reverse complement strand
TTTCAAGATAAATGTGCTTTCCGGCGCGCAGCGCCGCGACGGCGGCGGGGGCATGCAGATGCGTGGGGAGGGAGATGATGACGGCATCAACATCCTCGCGTGACAAAAGATCGGCGTAGTCGTCGCACAATTGAACGGACGGCATCAGGTGGCGTGCGATTTCGCGCCGGGTCCCTGAAGCTTCGGCAATGCAGGTGAGGCGGGCGCGCTGTGTGGAAGCAAGGCGCTGCAGCACCGGCCAATGGACGGATTCGGCGAGTTGGCCAAAGCCAATCAAACCGATGCGGACGGATGATGCGCCGGCGCGATCAGTCATGAAAGCATGCAATCCCTCCCTCATCGTCGTCCGAAATCAACCCGCACTTGTGCCGGGCACGACCGAAATGGAGAGCCGATAATGTTGTCTGGATGGGGGCGGCCTTATCGCGGCGAAACGGAGTGATCACTCCATTTGTGGGTCGATATTCCCCCGCTGACAAATCGAAGGAGCGCTGTATATGATCGGATGTCGCGCGGCCGGGCGGCCGGACGATTTTCAACGTTGATGGAGGAATGGTTTGATGCGATTTGACCAATACACGATCAAGGCTCAGGAAGCGGTCGCGGGGGCGCAGGAACTGGCGCAAAGGAATGACAACAGCGAATTGACGCCGGTGCATCTGCTGGCCGCGCTGCTCGGTGAAACCGATGGCGTGGTCGCGCCATTGCTCCAAAAATTGGGGGCGAACGCGACGCAGTTGCACCAGGCGGTGTCGGCGTTCATCGAGCGGCTGCCCAAGGCGACGGGGACGCAACTGGGGATGGCGCGAAGCGCCAACGACGTGTTCACGCAGGCGAAGAAGGAGGCGGATCGACTGAAGGATGAGTATGTCTCGACCGAGCATCTGCTCCTGGCGCTGGCGCAGGTGAAAAGCGACGCGAGGGATCAACTGGCGTCGGCGGGGGTGACGCATGACGCGATCCTGGGGGCGCTCAAGGATGTTCGAGGCGGACAGCGCGTGACCGATCAGAACCCCGAGGATAAGTATCAGGCCCTGCAGAAATATGGGCATGACCTCGTGGAGATGGCGCGGCAGGGGAAGATTGATCCGGTCATCGGGCGCGATGAGGAGATTCGTCGGATCATGCAGGTGCTCTCGCGGCGGACGAAAAACAATCCCGTCCTCATCGGCGAGCCGGGCGTCGGCAAGACGGCGATCGTCGAGGGGCTGGCGATCCGGATGCTCAACGGCGATGTGCCGGCGGTTTTGCAGAACAAGCGAATCATCGCACTGGACATGGGGGCGCTGATCGCCGGCGCGAAGTTTCGCGGGGAGTTTGAGGACCGGCTCAAGGCGGTCATCAAGGATGTGACGCAAAGCGATGGACAGATCATTTTGTTCATCGATGAGCTCCACACGGTCGTCGGCGCGGGGAAGGCGGAGGGGTCGATGGATGCCGGGAACCTATTGAAGCCTGCCCTGGCCCGAGGGGAGTTGCGGACGATCGGCGCGACGACGCTCGATGAATATCAAAAGCACATTGAAAAGGATGCGGCGCTGGAGCGGCGGTTTCAGCCGGTCTATGTGGGGGAACCGAGCGTCGAGGACACGATCGCCATATTGCGAGGCTTGAAGCAGCGATATGAAACCCACCACGGCGTGCGGATCACCGACAGCGCGATCGTGTCGGCGGCGGTATTGAGCGATCGATACATCCAGGGACGTTTTCTGCCGGACAAGGCGATTGACCTCATCGATGAGGCGGCCAGCCGGCTGCGAATAGAGAACGATTCGATGCCGGCGGAGCTGGATGAGATCCGCCGGAGAATGATGCAGTTGCAGATTGAACTGGAGGCGCTGCGGAAGGAAAAAGACCCGGCCAGCAAGGCGCAGATGGCCAAGGCGGAGAAGGAACTGTCGGAACTGCAGGAGAAGAACACGCAGTTGACGGCGCGATGGGAGAATGAAAAAGGGGCCGTCGATGCGGTCAAGCAATTGAATGAACAGCTTGATCGCAAACAGGTGGAATTGGAACAGGCGCAGCGCCAGGGGAACTGGGAAGTGGCGGCGCGGATTCAGTATGGGGAGATGCGGGATCTCAAGGACAGAATCGCCAAGGCGGATGAGCAATTTCACGAGATGCAAAGCCGCGGGGACGCGATGGTGAAGGATGAGGTGACGCCGGATGAAATCGCGGCGGTGGTGGCGCGATGGACAGGGGTTCCGGTGACGCGGATGCTCGAGGGGGAACGGGACAAGCTGCTCAAGATGGAGGATCGGTTGGGCAAGCGCGTCATCGGGCAGGAGGATGCCGTGCGCGCGGTCAGCGATGCCGTGCGCCGCAGCCGCGCCGGCCTGGGCGATCCGAATCGCCCGATCGGGAGCTTTTTGTTCCTCGGACCCACGGGCGTGGGGAAGACGGAATTGACCAAGGCGCTGGCGGAGTTTTTGTTTGATGACGAAAACGCGATGGTCCGGATCGACATGAGCGAGTTCATGGAGAAGCACTCGGTCGCCCGGCTGATCGGCGCGCCTCCGGGCTATGTCGGTTACGAGGAAGGCGGCGTGCTGACCGAGGCGGTGCGCAGGCGGCCCTACCAGGTCGTTCTGTTCGACGAGGTCGAAAAGGCGCACCACGATGTCTTCAACGTGCTGCTGCAGGTGCTCGACGACGGACGGCTGACCGACGGGCAGGGCCGGGTAGTGGATTTCACCAATACCCTGATCATCCTGACGTCCAACCTCGGCAGCCAGTATCTCGCCAATCTTGAGGAAGGGCAGGACGTCCAGAGCGTCGAGCCGCAGGTGATGGAGGTTGTTCGCAGCCATTTCCGGCCCGAGTTCCTCAACCGGCTGGACGAGATCATCCTGTTTCACCGGCTGGGGCAGGAGCACATGGGCCCGATCGTCGATATTCAGATCGGCCGGGTGCAGAAGCTGCTCAAGGACCGCAAGATCGTGCTCGATCTTACCGATGCCGCCAAGCGCTGGCTGGGGCGGGTGGGCTATGACCCGGTCTATGGCGCGCGTCCGCTCAAGCGGGCGGTGCAGCGCTATCTGCAGGACCCGCTGGCCGAAAAGCTGCTGGGCGGGGAGATTCCGGACGGTTCGACGGTGCGGATCGATGAAGGCGACG
>CAYTAP010000015.1:679-41131 GCA_964435775.1 uncultured Tepidisphaeraceae bacterium | reverse complement strand
ATGTGTTCCACGGCCTGTCCGGCGCATTGCATTCACATCGAGGCCGATGCGTCCCCGTGGCCTGACCGCGAAAAATATCCGGTGAAGTTCGACATTGACGAGCTCCGCTGCATCTACTGCGGCATGTGCGAGGAGGCGTGCCCGGTCGATGCCATCGAGCTGACCCACATCTACGACATCGTCGGCCTGACCCGCCAGGAAATGATCTTCGACAAGACCAAGCTCCTTCGCATCTACGATGAAACGATCGCCAACGAGCCGATGTGACCCCTTCATGACGGCGCGGTGATCCGACAAGCCCACCGGTCATGCGCGCATGGGGCGTCGCGTTTTCAATTTTTCGGGAAGTGGCCGCGCGGTCATGCGTCGGGTACAAGAGGGTGATGATTACCATTGCCATTACAGGAGCGGCCGGACGGATGGGCAGGCGGCTGGTTGCGCTTTCGCATGCCGATGCCCAGTTGAAACTCGTCGCCGCCATCGATCGCGCTGAAAGTCACGAGCATGCCCATGACGCCGGTGAAGTGGCGGGGATCGGTTCGGTCGGCATTCCCGTCAGCACCGATTTGTCCGTGACGCCCAACGTGTTGATCGATTTTTCCGCGCCGGTGGCGATGCGTCACTGGCTGGAAGTGTGCCGCCAGCGCGGCATTGCCATGGTGATTGGCACGACGGGTTTGTCGCAGGCGGATCACGCGGCCATTGATGCCGCCGCCGCCGACATCGCGGTGCTTCAAGCGCCGAACATGAGCCTTGGCGTCAACGTGCTGTTTCGCATCGCCGGCGAGGTTGCCAAAATTCTGGGCGATGACTATGACAAGGAGATCATCGAAACCCATCATCGCTACAAGAAAGACGCCCCGAGCGGCACGGCGGCGGGATTGGCCGATGCCATCCTGGCGGCAATGGGCAAGACGCCCGATGCGCTTGTGTATGATCGGCACGGCGACGATGTCGTGCGCAAAAGCGGCGAGATCGGCATGCACTCGATGCGCCTGGGGGATGAGGTGGGGCGTCACACGGCCTATTTCGCCGCGCTCGGCGAGCGTCTGGAATTGACGCATGTCGCCACGAACCGCGATACGTTCGTCCACGGCGCCCTTCGCGCCGCCAGGTGGATTGCCGGCAAAAAGCCCGGCCGCTATACGATGAACGACGTGCTGGGTCTGTAGTCCGTCGATCGGGTCGCACCCAGCTTGAAATCGCGCCCACATGAAGATCGCCAACCAACGACTCCTCTTATGTCATCACACTTTTTCCTTCTCGCGCAGGCTGAGGTCGAACAGCAGCTCGTTGTCGTGCTGCTTCAACTGTGCGTGATCATCGTCGCGGCGCGGTTGTTCGCGGCGCTGTTTCGCAGGTTCAATCAGCCCGCCGTGGTGGGGGAGATCGCCGCGGGATTGATCCTCGGGCCGTCGCTCCTGGGGCGCATCCCCGGGCTGCACGAATACTGGCTCATGCTCTTTCATCCCTCCGGGCCGGGCATGGCGAGCCTGGGGGATGTCTTCACGATGTTCAGCCAGTTGGGCCTGATTTTCCTGCTGTTTTTGATTGGCCTGGAGTTTGACTTCACCCACCTGAAAACGAGCCGGGGGTCATCGCTGTTCATCTCCATCCTCGGCATCATCGCGCCCTTTGCCCTCGGTTATGGGTTGGCGCACCTGCTGTTCCCGCATCTGGGGCTCGATCAAAAGCGCTTCCTCGGCTTCGCCTTGTTCATGGGGACGGCGATGTCGATCACGGCGATTCCCATCCTCGGGCGGATCATGATGGAGATGGGGATCACCCGCACGCGCCTGGGCGCCGTCACGATCACCGCCTCGGCGATTGATGACGCCTGCGGCTGGATTTTGCTGGCGACGGTCAGCGCGCTGGTCAAATCCGATTTTCGCATCATGGACACGCTGCTCATGCTGGCCGAAACGCTGGTGTTCGCGGCCGTGATGCTGCTTGTCGTGCGCCCGCTGGCGGCGAGGTGGTTCGCCGGATCGCTCAAAAAGTCCGACGGATTCCTCACGATCAACTCGCTGGCGGTGCTCATCATTTTGATGTTCCTCTGCGCGATCGCGACGAGCCTCATCGGCATCTTCGCGATCTTCGGCGCGTTCATCCTGGGGGCGACCCTCTCCGATCAGACCGTCCTTCGCGAGGCGATCGCCGCGCGGCTGCGCGATTTCGTCACCGCGTTTTTCCTCCCGATCTTTTTCACCTACACCGGCCTGCGGACCGACATCGGCTCGGTCGGCGGATCGACGATGTGGCTGTTCGCGTTTGGCGTGACGGCGGCGGCGGTGGTCGGCAAATGGGGCGGCTGCGCCCTGGCCGCCCGGCTGAGCGGGTTTGATGCCCGCGAATCCTCCTGCATCGGGATCATGATGAACACCCGCGCGTTGATGGAATTGATCGTCATCAACGTCGGCTACGAGCTGGGCGTCATTCCCGCCAGCGTCTTTTGCATGCTCGTCATCATGGCGCTGGTCACGACGGTCATGACCGCGCCGCTCCTCCTCCGCGCCATGCCGGGGACGGAACTGGAATCGTACATTCTCGATTCCGGCTTCATCGCCAACCGTCCGGCGGAATCCGTCAGTCGGGTGGCCACATAGCAATGTGGAATCAAAGGATGACGCCGGCGTGGTCGGTGCCATGGGGTGCCCGCGAAGGCTGAAGTCGTGATTTATTTCGCATGAGCGAGATCAAAGATAAGAAAATGCGGCGTCTGCACCTCCGGATAGTGCTTCCTCAGGTAAGCGACAAACTCCGGCGCGCTTTCAATGAACTGTTTGGGATAGACAAACCCCGCAGGGGGCGTGGACCAGTTCGTTTGTGTGTATCCGAACGGTAGCGTGTTCGTCCGATCCGCCAACGTTTTTCCAAGTGTGTACGAATCCCACACATCAAAGCGGAGCGGGCGGTCGCCGTAATACCAGAGGGGCAGGTCGTAGGTGTCGTTGTAGGCGATGAGGACGGGGGCGTTGCGATCGTGGGGGGAGGCGACGCGGATCGCTTCGCCGAAATCGGTCGTCGTGAAATCGACGCCGCCGCGGGTGTATCTGGCTTCAAAGTAGCGGGGAAGGATGGTTGTGCTCGTCCAGATGGAGAAGGCGATGTAGGCGGTTGCCAGAGCGATATTGATCTGCCGCGCCGTGGCGCGGGGCATGGCCGGAGCGCTTGTTACGGCGTCGATCAACAGCCCCGCCGCCATCGCCAGGCCCGGCGTCAGCGGCCACCACCACCAGTCATGCACATACACGCCTTGTCGCCCGATCAGGATATGCAGCGCAGCCCATGCGAGGATCAGGCGCACCGTCGTTGTCGCCGGATGATTCCCCCGCCGGAATGCGAAGGTGATGAGCCACGCGAGCGCCGCCGCCAGAACAATGAACGTGTGCCGCGCGAGGTTGTGATGCCACACCGCCACCAGCCACATCGATAACGTGACCGCGCCGCGGTCTCCCTCGCCGGCGTTGGACCGTCGGCGCACCTCCTTGACGATCCAATCGAAGGGCATATGCGCCCCCCAGACGATGTGGAGATACGCGGCGGCGAAGCATCCCGTCGCCAGCACGCAAAACAAGAGCATCAGCACAATCGACCGCGCATCATTGGCCGAGCGATCTCCGCAAGCCCGCCGGCGGGTAAATAGAAAATGCGTGAGTAAAATCGGCACGATGAAATACGCCGGCCAATCCATGAACCCCGCCGGGATGAACGCCAGACAGAGGAGCACGAGTCGTCCGACGGTTGGCAGCGCGTGGAATCGCGTATAAGCGGCGATGGTGAGGAGGATGAAAAAAACAAGCGGCGTCCCGACGACGTCTGGCTGGCCGCCGTAAAATAAGGTGATCGGCATTGCCGCAAACAGCGCCGCCGCAAAGAGTCCCGCGCGCGGCCGGCCCCGCGCCGCAAGCATTGCGTAAATAAGGGCCACGCACCCGACCGTGAACAACCCCGTGACCAGCCGGGTCTGCCAATCGCCCATCCCAAATAGCGCATACGCACCGGCAATGAGCAGCGGAAGCAGCGGCGGATGATGGGCATAATACGTCGGCGCGACACCCGCCTCGCGCCCGATGGTCATGATCGGCAAACCCTTGGTGTCGCTGAAAGGATAGCGGAGGTAGTTGCGGGCAAGCTGCCCGTAAAACGATCCGACGCCTTCGGGATTGTGGCTGAAGGGCCGATCAAGAAGGACCGCGCGAAACGATGCCGCGAATAAAAGCACCGCGACCAGCGCCGCCAGACGCCGCCAGCGCGAGGGTGATGAATCCGAAAGTGGAAGGTTTGGCGGGTTCGCGGTTGCGGTCAAATCCGATGCTTGCGACATGGGTGCTTGCCGGGTTGAGGAATCTCGCCCATGCGTCAGTTGGCGGTGACGACCGGGATGCCGGCGTTGATCTTCTTGAGCAGTTGCGTGAGGAGCAGTTTGTCCTGTTCGCTCAACTCGCCCATGAGGTCGGCGACGCGCTTGTAGTAATCCGGCAGCATCGCGTCAAGGTGAGCCTGTCCCAGGGGGGAGAGGCGCACGCGAATCCGCCTGCGGTCTTTTTGCGAATGTTCCCGTTTGATCAGTTTTTCGCGCTCCAGGTTGTCGAGCAAACCCGTGACGGTGGCGCGTGTGACGCCCGCCCGTGTCGCCAACTCGGATGGACACACCGCTTCACCGGGATTGCGATTGAGGAGCATCAGGATGCTGAATCGCCCGGCCGATAGATCGTGGCGCGCGAAATAGACATCCCACGCCGCCAGCACATCCATCGCCACCCGCAACAGGTGAACGCACGACTCCAGCGCCG
This sequence comes from uncultured Tepidisphaeraceae bacterium, assembly GCA_964435775.1. GTDB lineage: Bacteria > Planctomycetota > Phycisphaerae > Tepidisphaerales > Tepidisphaeraceae > CAYTAP01. Next base: position 36,335 of record CAYTAP010000015.1, on the reverse strand, counting down.
CCGGATCCACGTTGGGATAACGTTCCGACCGCTTCTTAAATGCTTCATAATTCGGCAGATCACGCAGGTAGAACATGACTGTTGTACACCACAAGGGAAGCCGACGGATCATCCAGAATCCGTAGCAGTGTATTCGCAAGCTGCGGCATTCGCCATCTTAATCTGGCCCGCCGCGACGGGCAGGCATAGAATGGCGTTATGGATGAAAAACAGATCAAAGCCGGCCGGCTTTTGCCGGGAATGACTTTCAATGAAAAGGTGTGGACGATCACCTCGCGGATTCCCGCGGGGAAGGTCGCCACTTATGGCGAAATCGCGCGGAAATTGAAGACGCGCGGCTATCGCGCCGTTGGCAATGCCCTCAATCGCAACCCTTACGCTCCCGAAGTGCCGTGCCATCGCGTCGTCGGAAGCAATGGCGCCCTTACCGGCTATGCGCATGGCGTGGAGAAGAAGGCCGCGCTGTTGGAAAAGGAAGGCGTGGTCTTTCACCATGGCCGGGTTGACCTCAAGAGCAGCCTTGTGAAGTGGTAGGGGGGATGCGTTGGGATGGACACTGGCCAAAGAAGCGGGCGGTCATGATTCTTCATGACCGCCCACTGCCCATGTCCGGCTGATTCAATCATCGATCGCGTTCAGGTTGGTTCCGGTTGTGCCATCACAATGCCTGGCTGCGCGGAGGTTGTCATACCGATCTGAGCGCCGCTTTCCAGTAAGCTGGCGGCCTGCGTCATCCCCGTCTGCGTGCGCGCCTCCATCGACGCCAGGAAACGCCAGACGAACAGCAACGTCACGAGCAGCAATCCTGGATAACCGACGCCGGCGAGCAGATAGGGAATCGTCGGATTGCCTTCCACGCGAACCTGCGCCAGGTTGAAGCTCAGCAGGCCCACCGTGATGATGATCCCGAAAATCCACATGCACGCGAGCCAGATTGAGGTTTCGTAGCCGGTCAGCGGGCGACGCCAGCCGGCGGCGGGCAGCAGCGCCGGACGGGTCGCTGGGGCAGGCGCGGTCGTCGGAGCGATGCTGCGGTGTCCGATCGTCATCAAATCCCACGTCAGCAGTCCCGCTCCCACGGTCATCAGGAAGCCGAACAGGCCCACCAGGATGCCGTAGATGTTCAACCGGGGCAGGATCTCGCCGCCAAACCATTCCAGACCCAGCGTGCGATACAGGTAGATTTGAATGGTTCCTCCGAGGGCGAAGGAGAGGGACATCCCCAGGATGCCGATGAAGACCAGCCAGAAGGCGAACTTTCCGATCCTCTGATCGAAGTTCGTCGCCTTGCGCATCACGGGGATCGCGTAGTACGCGGCGCCAAGGACCAGCATGCCGAACGTGCCGAAGAGCGCAACGTGGCCGTGGCTGGGGGTGATCCACGTCCCGTGCGACCAGACGTTGGTCAGGGCGAAGGTCATGCTGAAGCCCAGGATGCCCGCGCCGACCTGTTCGAGGACGACCGATCCGAGGATGAAATAGAACGCCGGGGCGTTTTCCAACGGCTTGTGGTTCTGGTGCGCATCGAGATAGATGTGCCAGAAGCAGAAGATCAGGGGCAGCGGTTCAAAGGCGCTGAAGAGCGATCCCCAGAACTGCCAGAACTCCGGCGTGCCGATCCAGAAGTAGTGGTGGGCATTGCCCAGCAGGCCCGAGAGCCACACGAGCGTGACGCCCCAGAACACCGCGTACCCCACCGACTTCACATCCACCTTGAACAGCAGCACCAGCAGAAATCCGACGAGGCTGATGTGAATGACTTCCCACACCCCTTCAACCCAATAATGGACGACGAACCAGCGGAAGTATTCCTGCATGTCCAGGCGCGGGACATAAAACAAGCCGAACAGCCAGACAACCATCAACGCGACGACACCGATCCCCAGGCCCCAATGAATCTCGTTCCACTGTTTCACCGGCGGAAACGTGCGCAGGACGACAAACGCCAGGATCAGGAAGCCGATGAGCACGACCACATCGACCGCGCGCCCGGCCTCGATGTACTCCAGCCCCTCCTGCAGCCACGGCTGCCCCGCCCACCAGCCGGCGATCCCCTGCATCGCCAGACCTTGCGTGAAGATGTTGAACGCTACCGCAGCGATGAACGCATAGAATAAAAATTTGATCAGCCACGGGGCGGCCAATTCCCGATTGGACAGCAGCGGGCTGACATAGAGGATCGCGCCGATGAACCCGGCGAGAATCCAGAGCAACCCCAGGTTGAGATGCTCGGCGCGCACCACGTTGAAGTTCAGGATTCCCGCCAGCAGGGTGGGATCCGTGTGCTGCGCGACGAGCAGCAGCCCAAAGCCAAGCTGCGCCATGAACAGCACCAGCATCAGCATGAAAAACCGCATGCTCAGGCGCTGGGTTTGAAATTGAATCTGCATCACTGCTTCTCCAGGGTATGGATGTATTCCACGATCGCTTGAACGTCTTCCTTGGACAGCAACTCGCCATAGGCGGGCATCGTCCCGGCCGGATATCCTTCGACCGTCTTGGCGTTGGGTTGCACAATGGACTCGGTCAGATAGGCGTCATCCGCCTTCACGGTTTTGCCGTCGGTCAACTTCACCTGCGACCCATACAGCTTGCCCCACGGCGGACCGACCACCTTCTTGTCGTCGGCCGAGTGGCACGCCAGGCAGCCGAACTCCTTCACCAGGTTCGCGCCATGAGCCGCCGGGGAGAGCGTGGCGGCGGGCGTCGACGCTGTTGCGTTGCCCGGAGCTGACGCCGGCGTTGCGACGGATACAGGCCCGTGCGCCAGCGACATGCGCCGCTCCAGCGAGCCGGTTTTGACCTCCGCCGGCCACCCTTCGGTGTCCATCGCCGACGTGTATTTGAAGTAGGCGATCAATTGTCCAACTTCGTCGGCCCGGAACGGGAGGTTGGGCATGTAGGTCGTCCCGCCGCCGCGGCGTTCAACCCTTTCCTTGGCGCCGGGGTACTTTTTGTAGTACGCGTCGATGGTGCTCACTCCCGCCTCGGCGGCGATTTGCTTGTTGAGCAACTGCGTCCGCACCGCGCCTTCGGTTGGCCAGCCCCCGGCCGACGGCAGGAACGCCGCCAGCCACGCCGGTCCAACGTGGGCATATTCCTTCGTCAAGTCGGGCGCGAAATAGGCGCCGTTGCCCACGAGCGTATGGCATCCCATGCAGTTGTACGCCTGGAACACACGCTTGCCGTCGGCGGCCTGGTAGGGACCAAACGACACCGTGTCGGGCGCCACCTGGTCGCGTGAGTTCACAAAGGAGAATCCGGACAGCATGATGAAGATGAGCATCATGAGCCCGAACATGATCAGCGCGTTGCGGCGCTTCATCGGTTCCTTGCAGCTTCCGTCGGGACAACTCATTGCGCACCTGCCTTTTCATCAGTTGCTGACTTTTTCTTGTCGTAGTAACCGGATTTGACGAGGGCATCATGCAGGAACAGCGTTCGCGTACAGCGGATGAAGATGAAGAACACATAGACCGCGCACACGAACCCCACGGCGAAGTAGGTCAGCCACATCCCATGCGATTCCGCCCAGTACCCATAGTCCCGCCAAAACGGCCAGGACAACGCGAACGCCAGGATGCTTGCCAGAACCGACAGCACCACGTCGATGACCAGGAGCTTCATTTGAGTTCCCTTTCCAAATCCCTGCCCGAATTGCCCCAACAATCGCTCACCACATGTGATGGTTTCGGCTAAATAAAACCACCATATCCACAATAAAGTATATATTAATACCGAGAAGTAATCATACCTGTAGGTCCAGAATAATGATGCTGATTATTCAAGTCAATAAGAGGGCGCGCTAAAAAAAGAATTTGATTTGAGCGAAGAGGACGCACCCGCCGCAGCGCTTTCAAGCCCATCTGCGGAGGCTTCGATCAGGGGGAGGAGTCGCCCGGAATCAGGGTGTATCCGGAGCGCTTGCAACGGGCTTGTTGAACTCCTCGCGGACCGATCGCCTGCACAATCCAGCCAGCACCACCGCGCTGACGAACAGCAGGGGACGATGCGAACTGCTTCCGCCGAAGGAGGTTGGCACGGCTGTCTTTACGCCGGTGCTGGAGGTGTGGGTTGTCGTCTCATGGTGTCCCGACGTCACGCGCCAGGCGCTGTATGTGATGAACAGCCCGAACAGGGCGATGAAATAGTATCTTGCCCACTTCCGGCGAAGGAGCAGACCCACGCCCGCCGCCAGCGACGCCGCCGGCGCGACGACGGTTCCCAGAAATCCAAGTGGATCAAATGTGGAAGTGCCGTGGCTCCCGGCCAGGATCATTAAAAGTGTAATCGCACTAATGGGCATGAGCAGGGCGCTGATCACGATGATCACAAACGCCAGCAGGGTGATGAACAGACCTCGTTTGCGTGCGGGTTGCCGAACGGTCGTGGACTGGGGCGAGTTCATGGCGGCCTCACAGGATGAGAGAACATCAGGAGAACCATCAACGACGCGAATTGTATCCGTCAGCCGCATAAGCCGGTAATCGCGTTCACCGACCGTTGCCCACTGACTACTGACCATCGACAACCGCCCGCTACTTCCCCTGATGACCAGCCGGGAAGATGCGCGTCCCGATTCGTTCCCCTTGAACAACCCGCACGATGTTTCCAGGCGTTTTGAAATTGAAAACAATAAGGGGAATTTTTCGTTCCATGCCCAGCGTGATCGCCGTCTGGTCCATGACGCGGAGTTGGTCCCGGTGGACCTGTTCGTAGGTGAGGTCTTCGTAAAGTCTGGCGTTGGGATCGAGCTTGGGGTCGGCGGAGTAAACGCCGTCCACCTTCGTCGCCTTGAGAAGAACATCCGCCTGGATTTCCGTGGCCCGCAACGCGGCGCAGGTGTCGGTCGTGAAGAATGGATTGCCCGTGCCGGCCGCCAGGATGATCGCGCGGTTCTTTTCGAGGTGCCGGATCGCCCGTCGTCGGATGAACGGTTCGCAGACGCTGTACACGCTGATCGCCGACAGCACGCGGGTGGGCTGTCCGAACTTTTCCATTGTTTCCTGCAGCGCCAGTGCGTTGATCACCGTGGCGAGCATTCCCATGTAGTCGGCCGTGGCGCGGGGGATGTGCCCTTTTTCTGAAAATGTCGCGCCACGAATGAAGTTGCCCCCGCCGACGACGATCGCCAATTGCACCCCCATCGCGGCCACCTCAACGCACTGTCGGGCGATGCTGTCCAGGTCGGGCCCTTCGATTCCGAAGCCTCCCTCCCCGCCAAAACCTTCACCGCTGATCTTCAGAAGGACACGCTTGTAAGCCAATTTTGACATAGGCGTGGAGTATATCCGGACAGGTGCGACAATTCATGGCCATGACGATTTCATTTCACGAAATACGTCTGGCTGCGAGGTGATCGGATCACTGCCACCAGAGTGCGCCGGCATGTTGCCCGCACTATAGAGGGCTGTCATGCGCGCCAAACGCCAACAACCGCTCATGGCCTGCGCCGCGCCAAGGGACAGTGGTCATTTGTCCTTGGCACGATCGCGCGATCAGTAGTACACCGCTCTGGGCAGTGACTTGGCTTCCGTCACCCATCGGGTCACGCTGGCAAGCGTGGGGACCGCGTTACACAGGTTCTTTTCCTTGTTCACCGCCTCGAGTTTGGCGTGAAGATTGTCCGCCTTGCGCTGTCCCAGTTCCACAACCGTGTCCACGCCAGCGGCCTCGAGCAATTCCGCGAATTGGCCGGCCACGCCATTAATGCGAAACAGGTCCGCATGATTGACCCAGCGAAGGATCAACTTGGGCGAGATTCCCGTCTTCTCCGCAATGCTCGCGCGACCCGCGGGTTGAGCGCCTTGCTTAAGTAATTCTTCCACGGTTGTCAGCCCGATGGCCTTGAGTTTTTCCGCGTATGACTCACCCACGCCTTCGATATCCACGATAGACGACATGGAACAACTCCTTTCGCAATAAACCATTTATGGCTGCCAATTCGGGGTGGCGCCGCCACGGTTGAAACACCTGCGTCATTTTATTGCTGCCCGCTATGGCTGCAACATTGTTTTGAAACACTCAACAACCCGTCTCTTCACTCACAATGGCATCGGCCTCGATTTCAATCTGCGCTTCAGGGTCGATCAACCGGGCGACTTCAACGATGGTGGTGGCGGGGCGGATGTCGGCGAAGAGTTCGCCATGGGCCTGCGCGACTTGCTCCCATTGGCTCACATCGGTGACGTACATGCGCGTGCGAATGATCTGATTGAGCCGTCCGCCGAGTGCTTCAACCGCTGCCTGAATGATTTGAAGCGATCGCCGCGTTTGCTCCTGCAGCGAAGGGGAATACCGGCCATCGGCGCCGACGCCCACAGTTCCTGTGACAGCGATCAAATTGCCGCTGCGAACCGCGCGGGAATAGCCCATTTTCGGTTCCCATGTGGATCCGGATGAAGCACATTCCCGGCCGTGGCGGTTGGTGACCGTGATATGAATGTCTGATGGCATGGTGATATCCTGGATAAGGGACCGTCATCGTAGCGGCGCGGCAAGAGAGGGCAAGATCATATTTCAGAAGTCTTGCCAGCTCTGATCGCCCCTCCCCCACAAGTGGGGAGAGAGGCACGCGAACCGGCTTTCGCATCTTCAGAGAAATCGGGCTTCTCACGGTGAGTCCGCGTCAGTCTCCTCAAGCTCATTGATTTCACTGCACGAAATAAATCGGTTCGGATGTGACCTGAACCTTGTTGCGGTTAACGGGCAACGGATTGCCCATCACGTCAAGTACCTTTGCTCCCTGGGGAATGGCCACCATTTGAGGCTGGCCGGTGTAGCTCCAGAGTACGGTGACGGTTTGGCCATCGCGTGGAGGGAAGGCATACGCGTCGATCCCTTTGACCGGCTCCGATCGAATCGGCCGGCCAGCGCCATCGACGAGGCTCGCCAGCGCCGCGCGGGCCGCGAGGATCGGCTTGATCGCGCCGTCGCATTCAGTTGCCTGCCATTCGATCAACCCCATGCGCGGGGCCGCGAAGGCGGCATACAGGAACGACACCCGCACGCCGGCGGCCATTTCCGTCACGTTGAAACGCACGGCGTAGGCAAGCTGTTCCCGCGCCGACAATCCTCCCGTTCGCGGCGCGTAGAAGGAGCCGATTTCATATGGGCCGCCTTCGCTCATCCAAAGCGGCTTGGGCGCACCAACGGCCTGCTGGGAGGCGTTGAAATGATTGGCCAGCCTCATGGCGAACGGAAGCGGGCCGCCGTACAGGGATGAGGTGTAGTCGTGGTATTGAAAAATGTGGTAGGTGTTCGTGCCCGAGTGCTTGAGAACATCGGGATCCCACTTCGGCTGGGTGCGCGAGGCATCGACGCCGACGATGACCGAATCGGGGCTGGCTTTTTTGGCCTGTTCGTAGGCGATCATTTGCAAGCGGGCGAAATCCGCCGCCGTTCCGCCGGCATCAACCAGGAAATTGCCCCAAGGCTCATTCCACACCGACCAGTGGCTGATGCGCCCCTTGTAGTGCTTCACAACCTTTCCGACGTACGCGCCCCAGGCGTCCATCGCGCCGGGCTTGTCCGGCACGTTCCATCCCGCCCAGAATCCCGTGCGGTTTCGTGGGTTGGTCGTCGCCCATTGGGGGACGGTTTGCAGCATCCCAAGAATGGCGATCCCATTATGATGGGCAAGATCAATGCCGCTGTCGTACCAGTGCCACTCTCCTTGCTTGGGCTCAACCACCTGCCATTCGGTGGCGTCGGAGACGCTGATGAGACGTTCCCAACGCACGCCCATGTTGCGGGCGGCCTGGATCCAACCGGGGGTCAGCGGAAAATGCAGCCCGAAGAATGATTGGTCCGCAGAGATCTCGCGGGGGCGGGGGATGCGCGACCAGATCATCTCGGCCGGCGCGGACAACTCCTTCCCCGCGGGATCAACCACAGCCCCATGTAGTTTGTACGTTCCAAAGGGCCGCTCTTTGGAGATCGGGAGAGCGAACGATTTGGCCGGCAATGCGATATCGGGCAGTTCGTGCGCATGACCATATACGTCGATCATCAACAGCTTGATTTTGGCATGCTCAGGCACAACCGGACCGGCGGCGACAAACACATCCGCAGTGTCATCGCCCAGGACGATGCCGCCCGTGTGGTCATGCAGTTTCAGCGTCAATTCAACCGGATAGGGCGCGCGATATTCACTTGGCGCATCGTCTCCGGCGATGACCTGCATTCCATCGATCCAGACGCTTCGATCCCCCTCGGGGATGCCGATGTTCATCCAGCAAAGGGTAGTGAAGGCGGGGGTTCCCTTGAGGACGTAGCGCTTCCATTCCGTGCCGACATGAACGGTTTCAATGGGAAGAGCGCGCTCCAGTTGAATGCGCACGGGCGTGTCGCGCTTGCTCGCCTTCAGGGAGACACTCACGGTGTACGGGCGATCCGGCCGAACCGACAGCAGGGGGGACATGACCCACCCGCTCGCGCCGGCGGGAAGATCGAATCGAAGGGATTGCTTGCCGTCGGCGGCGGTGGTGCGATCGATGACGGGTTTCGGATCGGCCGGGGCGTGATCGCGCGGCAGGTGGATCGGCGCGCTCCATCCATACGGCATCGCGTCGGCTTCGAAGGAACCGCCGTTGACGATGTTTTTCGCATCGTCGGCCGGTGTTGGATCGGGCAGGCGCTCGAACGAGGCGTCATCCATCACAAACGACATCGCCCCATGCGACCGGAGCATGAGAAAGACTTCAGTATCCGCCGGAAGAAGGCTGACAACATCGAACTTCCGCCACTCGCCCGACAGACCCGCCGGTTGGGCGGCATAGAGCGTATAGGGCCCGCCTGCTTTCCTGAGTTCAAGCTTGACGACCGTGTTCACTTGCCCGCGCAGCCAGATGCTGAATCGATACACCCCAAGCTCCGTGATCCGAACCGGCTGAACAAATTGCGCCGCATCGTCCACCCGCTCAATTGTCATTCGCTGCGATGATTTTCCCGAGTGCGGATTGTCCGTTTCGCGCTCGTACCTGATGGTGGTCGACGCCCATCCGGAATTGTCCGTCCAACCCTCGGCCACGTCGCCACTCACATCGGTCCGCAGAATCCCCCTCGGGTCCTGCGTGCCCGTGGAGGGTTTCATTCGCTTATAGGTTCCCTCGAAGCCGGGGTTGTTCAGCGTCGGCGCGGGATCCATCGCCGCCTTTGCCTGAGACACGCCCATCGCGATCGCCATCACGCTCAAGCAGACCAAGCGGAGATGGCCAATGTTTTGTATTCTGAAATAACCCGCGTGAGTCGACGCAAGAGCCATGACGATCCTCCGGGGAACATTATTGGAACGTTAACGATTCCTTTCTTCATGCTACGACAATTCGCGGGAAATGTCCCGCTTTTTTTGGATTGTCATCCCACCATTGAATCGCTCGCCGCGCATGGGGTGTGAACACGAGATCATCGTTCTCCGCCGGTATTCGTGACAGTCCCCGATTGATCTCCATGTAAATAGTGTGCCGGATGTGGAAGAGAAGCAGGCGTTGGACGTGATGAGAGGCCCGTGAAAAATATGGGCCCGCCGACAAATTGGATTGACAGCCGGGCCAAGCAAACGACATTGAACCTGACGCGCCAGTTGCTTTGCCAGAAGCGGCGGTCTGTTGGTACGGCCCAGGCGTGAGCCCACTTCAGCACATGAAAATGGGTGCAACACTTACTGCGTGTTGCACCCATCGGGTTTCCAACTATTCAACGCACTGCGATGCGCTACTTACCCTTCCGGCGCGTCCGTCTGCTTTCAGATGCGCATGCGCCGTCGGCCGGCCAGCAAGCCGCCGAGCACCACGAGTCCGGCGCCCAGTGCTGTGGGCGTGGGGATGGCGTTGGTGGGCGGCGTCACGGGCGGGTCGGTGACAGTGGGTGGGTCAATTGGAGTCTGTCCGGTGACCACGAGCGCTGACGCGGAGGAATCACTGGCGACGGCCTGAAGTTCTCCGGTCAAACGCACGCCACTGCTGAAATCAATCGTGGCCAAGGCGCCGATCAGGTCGCTGCCAAAAACCTTCGACACGCCGGGGTCGTGATCCACATCGATGCGGAACTGAAACCCCTTGCCAGCACTAAAATCCGTAAAATACGCTGTCAGCAGTGTGCCGCCGTCGGCGATTGCATCCATGCCGGTGAAGCCGGTGCCTCCCTCGCTGATAACGGTAAAGGGATAGCCATTGTTCACGCCGAAAATGTCACCCGGATCTCCCTCACTGATGACGTCAAATCCGAGATTGGCGATGGGAGAAAGATCCAGTTGAAACCGAGTGACTTTCTCGCCGCCGGTCGAGTCATTCGTGATGGTGAAAGGGTTCGCAAACGTATCACCACTAATCTCAAACCCGAATTGCTCGGTCGCCCCGGCCGGGGACGCCACGACGATGGCGGACAGACCGACACCATAAATCGCATATTGCCACAAACTCATTTTTCACCTCTCCTGCTCCGTACTCCATCAAACATTTGCGAGACATTCCCGCAAAACTGGTTGGGAATGTAACAAACATTACATTTTTGTCAAGAAATGTTCATGTTGTCATATTGTCGTGGATCGAATGGCTCTGGTTGAGCGTCAAAGCACAACCGGCGCAGGAATCCATGGGGCATGATCCCTTTTTCGTAGAGAACACCTGTATTTTGTCCGCTTGGATTGGTTAAAATGACTACTCAAACTTTCGGCCCAATGGGATGTGGGGATCGGGAGAGAAAATGATCAATCGGATGCTCTCTTTTGTGATGCGGCCGGTTGCGGGTGTCGCGGCGCTCGCGGCTTCGCCGGCGATGGGAATCGTTGTGGGGGACACGAGTCCCAACGCTTACAACAGTTCAACCTACGTCGCCGATCAAGCCGCCGGAGTTTATGACGGGGTGGCGCAGGTGCAGGTTGAACGCACGGACCTTAAACCAGGATATGCCAGTTTTGGTACGTCAACACTGTTGAGCGATGGTCTGCACATGCTGACGGCCGCCCATTTGTTCACAACCACGAGCGGCGTTGATGTGACGACCGCCATCACCATCTACTTCCAAACCGAGTCGGGCCTCGCCACGCGCACCGCGACGGCCGTGGTGAACCCGCTTTGGAACGGCGATGGCTTTTCAGGCAACGACATCGCCATCATGACCCTTGACTCTCCCGCGCCCGCCGACGCCACGCGGTATGGCATTTACACCGGAACCGATGAGGTCGGACAGACGTTCACGACGGCTGGCTATGGTCGAACCGGCAACGGAAATACAGGGGAAACACAGCCGCTTGACACAATACTGCGTTACGGCCAGAACAAAATCGACGCATTGGGCGATGAACTCAACATCGTGAGTGGCATTCAATTCCCGGCCGAGTCAACGCTCGCGTTCGACTTCGACAACGGCAACGCCGCCAACGACGCCTTCGGTTATTTTTTCGGAATCGACAACACCGGCGTCGCCCGCGAAGTCGGGACATCCCACGGCGATTCCGGCGGCCCGCTTTTCATCGGCAATCAGATCGCGGGAATCACGTCGCTGGGCTTTTCGCTGATCTCCACCGATGACAACAACGTCGTACACACGACCGACATCGACGGCACCACGGACTCCTCCTTCGGCGAGTTCGCCGTGGATACGCGGGTGTCGGCGTTCCAAACATTCATCGCCCAGAACGTCCCCGAACCGGCCAGCGGCGCATTGTGCCTCGGCCTGTCCGTCTTGGTGATGAAACGCCGGCGTCGGATGCAGCCGGCCTGCTGAATGACTGCTCAGTATTGCGGCAGCTCCACCTGGACCAGCGCCGGGCCATCTTCCCGCTCCTTGATTCGCGCCTGATACGTTGTGATCGCGCAGCCGGGCGAGTCTTTCAGTTGCCCATTCTCAAGGCGAAATGTCCAGAAGTGCAGCGGGCAGACCACGCACCCATCATCAATGAACCCCGTCGCCAGGCTTCCGCCGGCGTGGGGGCAGATGTCGTCGATGACGCGCGGCTGGCCTTGATGGAGAAAGACCGCCAGGTGAAACCCGTCGATCTCGACGTATTTCCCCGCGCCTTCGGTCAGTTCATCGAGTGTGCAGAGGGTGGTCCAGGGCATGGGGGTTGGTTCAGGGATTTTTGATTTTCGAGTGTTGATTTTTGATTGAATTGCCTACTGCCTACTGCTTTACTCAACGTGGTCCGTCGCTCACGCGTCCGGCTCGTGGCTGCTCACCGCCCACGGTCTTGCTCAACCGATAGATCTTGTTCCCATGACCCCCGGTGAACAAAACGGTCCCATCAGGCGCTTCGGCCGCATCGACCGGGCGCTCGAGCACCTTCCCCCCCTCGGTCAGCGCGCTGACGATCACCTGCGATCCGTACGGCTTTTGCGTCATCGGATCGAACATCACCATCACAACCGCGTAGCCTCCCTTGGGCACGCGGTTCCATGAGCCGTGGAACGTGATGATCGCGTCTCCCTCGTGTCCCGTGAAATAATCCTTGCTCAGAAACGTCCACCCGTTGGGTGCCCAGTGCGCCGGGAAGCACCACTCGGGGACGATCGTTTTGTCCGCCAGTTCGATGATGTCCTTGCGATCAGCGTACTCCGGCCGGGGCATTTTCAACCCCGTGATGAAGGGATGGCCGTAAAAACCCCCTTGGACATAGTGGTTGAACTCATCGGGCGGATTGAGGTTGGTGATCGGCTGATTCTGCTGCGGCTTCTCGCCATACTTGGCGCCGAAGTTGTCCGACCCATGATCGCATCCCCACACCTCCTTGGTTCCCGGGCGATACGTCAGCTTTTCCGTGTTCCGCAATCCCGAAGCGAAGAGTGTTTTGCCCGTTCCATCAAGGTTGTAATGCCATATCTTCTGCCGGTCGGTGTTGGTTTCGTCGGTGATGTTGCCCGAGTCGCCGATCGAGGTGTAGAACCCGGATGAATCGACAAGAATCGATCGCCACCAGTGCCCGCCGTGGGGGAGGTCGTCGAGGATGGTTTTTACCTCGTCGGCCTTGCCATCGCGGTCCGTATCTTTTGCGGTGTAAATCGCGCCGGAGGTGGTGAACCAGAGCGCGCCGTCGAACCACTGCATTCCGTGGACCGATGCCTTGTCCGTGACAAACTCAGTGCGCGTTTCGTAGACGCCATCGTTGTCGGTGTCCCGGAGCGCAAGGATGTGCTTGGCGCGTGGTTCAGACAGATAGAGCGTGCCATCGTCGCCGAAAGTGATGAAGCGCGCGTTCGTCAAGCGGTCGGCAGCCAGCGTGACGCGATACCCCGGCCGGACGATGAAAGGAGGCACGCCGGGTCCAACCGTCGGAGAATCGGCGGCGCGGGTGGACGTTAAACCTGTGAACAGAACCACGATGGCGACGAGGGCAACGCCAAATCGACTGAGTTGGTGCATGAGGAATGCTCCCGCTCCAATAGCGTGATAGTCGCGTAGGGTGGGCCTTGGCCCACCAGGTTCCGGGCGTCGCATCGCACAATCGTGGTGGGCCAAGGCTCACCCCACGTCAAGAATGGTTCCCGAGTACAGAAACAGATGGGCGAGGCGCCCATGCCGCTCTCACTCACCCTCCACCAGCGAGGCGATTGGTTGACGCGCGGCGAAACCGCCCTTGAGCTCGTGCCAGTACGCGATGGATTCCTCGCCGAGTTTCCAGCAGAGGTAAACATCATGTCCCTGATGTCGGCCAACGAAATCGATGAGCCCCGTCGCGGGATCCTTCAACTCGCAACCGATGGCGCCCAGTTCATCGACCAGACTTTGGAGACGCTCCATCGTTGTGTCCAGATCGCTCTGGGCGGCCTGCATCTCCTTGCCGGTCATTGTGGGGAGATTGGATTGAAGATTCGACGCGTGTTCGTGCGAATGAATGACATCCTGAACGATCCGTTTCACGAGCGGCAGCGTTTTGTTGGCCTGCGCGACCGTGAACCGCCGGGGCGGTTTGGAGGGATGGACGGGCTGCGGGGTGGCAAACTGAGGACCTGGCATATCCGCCTTTCCGCGCGCCGCGGGAAGATCCCGACAACGCGTCAAACGTGATGGGTCCAAGCAGCACAATGCCTGATTGCGACCCGGGGCGATTATGACAGGGGGATGCACCCTGTCAAACCAACCGCCCCTCGGAACATCGGCAAAACCGGTGCCATAAGCATAAAAGGGTCGGCCTGCGCCGAAGGATCGGATCGTACGGAGCGAAATCAGCGGCACGACATAAAGAGAAAGGTTCACCACGGAGATCACGGAGTACACTAAAATTTACAGTCTTTTTTCTCCGTGCACTCCGTGACCTCCGTGGTGCGGCTGTATTTTCCGTGGTGGTTTATGCCTGTGTTTCATGGGCATAGTCCGCTGGGGTGGATTCGGGGATTGCTTCGAGCAGTTTTTCAATCACGCGGTCCGGGCCGACACCCTCGGCGTCGGCGTTGAAGTTGGTGAACAGGCGATGCCGCAACACCGGCTTGGCGACGGCGCGGACATCTTCGCAACTGACGTTCAGCCGTCCGTTCAGGATCGCGTGGGCCTTGGCGCCGAGCACCAGGTATTGCGCCGCCCGCGGGCCGGCGCCCCAAGTCAGCCAGTCGTTGATGAACTGCGGCGTGTGTGGTTCCTTTGGCCGCGTGGCGCGGACGAGATTGACCGAATAATCGACCACGAGGTCGCTCACGGGCAATTTGCGCAAAACTTTTTGCACATGAAGAATGTCGGAGGCCGAGAGGACCGGCTCGGGCTCGGCGTCGAGGTCCATCGTCGTCCGCCGGACGATCTGCCGCTCCTCCTTGCGCGAGGGGTAGCCGATGTTGACCATGAACATGAAGCGGTCGAGCTGGGCTTCGGGCAGGGGGTACGTCCCTTCCTGCTCGACGGGGTTTTGGGTCGCGAGCACGAAGAACGGAAGATCGAGCGGGAACGTGTGTCCCCCGGCCGTCACATGATACTCCTGCATCGCCTGGAGCAACGCCGCCTGTGTCTTGGGCGGCGTGCGGTTGATTTCGTCGGCCAGGACGATGTTGGAAAAGACCGGACCTTTGACGAAGCGAAACGCGCGTTTCCCGGTCGCCTGATCCTCCTCGAGGATGTCCGTCCCCGTGATGTCGGCCGGCATCAGATCGGGGGTGAACTGGATGCGGTTGAAGTTGAGCTTGAGCACGCGCGCCAGCGTCGAGATCATGAGCGTCTTGGCCAGCCCCGGCACGCCGACGAGCAGGCAGTGCCCGCGTGCGAACAGCGCGGCCAGCAAAAGCTCAATGACCTCATCCTGTCCGATGATGACCTTGTGCAGCTCCGCGAGCATGCGTGTTTTCACGCCCGTGAATTTGTCGATGAACTGATGGTCATGATCGGCGGCGGGTGGGGTGGTCGTCTGGGTCATGCTGCTGCTCGGCTCCGTGTTGAATATCGAAAAGGTGGAGGTTGCATTCCTATGTGAATAAAGATGCAACAGACAATGACAGTGTGTGACCTGTGATGACAATGGTCACATCATCCCCCGCTTTGAATGTCCGCACGAGTTGGTATCGCCCCGCGTCGGCGAGAGGTTGGGTGTATAGCTCAACGGATCGATCCACGAGGTTGACGATGATGTAATGCGGCAGTTTGTTGTCGGCGTAGAGCCGCTGCTTGGTGATTCGGTCGGTCTCCAGCGAACTGTCGGCCACTTCGACCACGCAAAGCACATCATCCGGGCCGGGATGGCGATATCGATAGGCTTCCTGCGGCCCGATGGCTATCACCAGATCGGGCTCAGGCTCATTATCCGTCCGAAGGGTGACCGGTTGCTGCGTCCGGAGGCATGTTCCCGCGGGCAGCGCCGTCGAAAGGAGCTCCGTCAACTTCCCAATGATAAACGCATGCTCATGTCCGATCGTCATGGGGTTTTCCCCGGTTGCACTTCGGTCCTTGCGCACGAGAAAGCCATCAAGCAATTCAATGGACGAGTCTTCCGCCAAAATGCCGGTTTCGATCATGCGGTGGTACTGCTCGACGGTCAGTGGAACGACCGTCGCCTTGGTATCGACAAGTTCTTGAAGCAATGCGGTGGTCATGCTCGCCGTCCTCATGCCCCTGGAAGATCATTCCCGACAACGCGACTTTAATGCGAGATCGAATACATGAACAGGTTGACGCCCAGCTTCAGTGCGTCGGCGTCCGAATATCCCTTGTCATATGCGCGGGGCAACTGCTCCCATCCGGCGCTCATGCTCAGGGGTGAATACAGGATCGGGTACGTTCCATCGACCTCGATCGCCTCAATGTCCGGCGTATCGACGTTGGGCAACAGCCGCCGCGCCATGGGCGCGAGCGTCACATGCCGCTCATCGAAAACATAGCGGAGCATCGGATGATTCGGCGGAAGCGGCTTGAGCTTGCGGTCGGGATAAATCCTGGCGACTTCCCGTCGAAACGCCGCGTCGAACTCGCTCGATCCCACCGCGCAGTCCACGATCATGACGCCGCCGTGGTCGAGGTATTCCCGCAGACTTTTTCGCGTTGCGTCGGAAAACTGAAAATCACGCTGCCCGACCATGTACAGGATTGGAAACCCGAAAATGTTCTGTTTTTCAGGGTCCACCGGAACGCGCTTGAACTGCACGTTGAGCGTCGTGGATTGATCGATCATCTTGAGCAGGTTGGGTAGTCCGTGCGGCGTCGGGTCCCAGTCGCCGTTGTGAACGATCTGCCCCAGCACAAGCTGATCGCGCGTCGCATCGGCCGCCTGGTGATACACCTTCTGATGATCGAAAAACCGCCCGTACTGATACTCGGCCAGGCAGTAGGTCATGATGTTCGATCCGAGCTTCAACGCGTCAGCCTGGTCATACAAAATGCCTCCTTCGATCGGGTGGGCGTTGGCATCCCAGCCGCACGACAGATCGATCGGCGAAAAAATAACCGCCGCCCGCGTGCCGATGTTCACCGTCTCCAGGTAGGGGGGCACCGTCTTCCACGGCTCGCTCCCCTTGCGGACCTTCATCGAGGTGATGTCATAAAAACTCGAATAGAGCGGATGATCGGTGGGAATCGGCGCCAGCTCGCGGTCCGGGAAAATCCGCGCGATTTCGCGGCGGAAGGATTCGTTGAACTCCGGCCGGCCGCAGTTGGAATGGACCACCCATGTCCCCCCATCCATCAGGTATTGCCGCAGATGCTGAATCGTCGCGTCGCTGAAATGCGGCAGCGGCTTCCAACCCGTGAAATAGAGGATCGGCAATTCCGTCGGGTCGTAGCTGAACTTGCTGAAGTCCGTCTGCACGAAGCGATAGCGCTGATGCAGGCGGCTGTTCGTCCACTTCACCCATTGCTCGATGTCAATGATCGTGGTCTGCCAGTCCGCGCCGGCGCCCTTGAGCGACTTTTCGGAGAAGGTGACCGATCCCACCAGCGCCGGCGGCGACGGCTCTCGCTTTTTCTCCGACCGACGCAATGGCGTCGCCGGCAGAGGCAGCGGCGGCATGCCCTCCCCGGCGTTGCGCCGCTGCGGCTTGGCGCGAGGCGGAATGTTCGCCTTGGGATTGATGAACTCGTCAGCGAGCGTCGCCGAAGCGGCAAACGCGATCATGAATACGAGCACGGCGGCAAGGCAATAGCGCAACATGGTTTTCTCCTTCGAGAATGGTCCAACAATTATACCATCGAACCATGATAAAGTTGCCCACGAGTGCGGATGTTAATATTGGGCCGGGATGCGCCCATGTTTCCGGGCGACGGATCACGCCCTGGAGCTTCAGACATTCATGGGAGCTTTGCATGGGCACTGGCACCGAGTCAATCAAAAATCAAAAATGAAAAATCAAAAAGCCCTGCCTTCACGCTATACTCATCCCCGAGGCGTTTCTTATGCAGATCCGACCGATCCAACCCGCCGACCTCGACCAGCTCGCCGACATCGACGGCACCATCGAATCCACGCAGTACCTCCACGTCGGCCAATCCGGCGACGACACGGCACTCACCTGGTCCCTTGAATCCCGCCCTCTCCGCGGCAAGTTGATCGAACCCAACCCCATCGATGACGACCTGCGGTTCATGCTCAAGCAGATCGTAACCGGCGTCGATGAAGCCACCGCCCTCGTCGCCGAGCATCAGGAGCAGGTTGTGGCGCTTCTGGCCGCCCGTCCCGTGCCATCGGCCAATCTTCTGCACATTCAGGACCTTCGCGTCGATTACGACATGCGTCGGCAGGGCCTGGCCAGCGCGATGCTTTTCCAGGCGATCCAGTCCGCCCGCGAATCAGGGCTGCGCGCCATTCGCGCCCGCTCCCTCACCAACAATGCTCCGGCCAGCGCTCTTCTGGCAAAGCTCGGTTTCGAACTCTCCGGCGTCGATACCCGGCGCAATTCCAATCATGATCTGGTGAAGGAATCGGTGACGCTCTTCTGGTATCTCTGCTTCGACTGAACACTGCGTGTGGTCTTGTGAGCCAACCGCCCGTCCATCCTGACGATCCCACCCGCGCAGAGGGCGGCGTCGATGCCGCCGCACGACTCGCCGCCGAGGATTCCTCCCATGCCCAGCGGATCGAGGAGATGCACCCGCCCGATGGCGCCGCGGTCCTCACCGACATGTCCACCCCCCAGGCCGCCCGCATCGCCGAATATCTCGACCCCCAGACCGCCGGGCATGTCCTGGCGGAGATGGACCCGACCCTCGCCGCTTCCGTCATCACGGACATGCAGCCGCCCGAGGCCTCGATGGTTCTGGCCGCGATGGATTCCGATGATCGCGTCGATATCCTGGAACACGTCACCGGCCCGCTCCATGATGAGCTCCTCGGCGAAATGGACGCACCGGACGCCGCCGACATTCGCCATCTCGAACAATTCGCCCCGGACACCGCCGGCGGGATCATGACCACCCAGGTCACGGCGCTGCCGGAAGACCTCACCGTCGAACAGGCGATCTCCGAGCTCCGTCGCCTGCACGAAACCCTTGAGCAGATGTTCTACGTGTACGTCGTCGATGCCCACCGTCACCTCGTCGGCGTCCTGTCGATGCGCGACCTCATTCTCGCCTCCCCCCAGACGCGCATCGGCCGGATCATGCGCCCCAACGTGACGACCGTCCCGGCCACGATGGACCAGGAGGAGGTCGCGTGGATCATGCGCAAATACAACTACCTCGCCATGCCCGTCATTGACGCCCGCAATCATCTGGTCGGGCTCATCACCGTCGATGACGTCGTGGACGTGCTGGAGGAGGAGGCCACCGAGGATGTTCAAAAGATGTTCGGCGCCGGCGCGGAGGAGCGCCTCAACAGCCCGTGGCAATACAGCTTTCGCAAGCGCACGGGATGGCTGGTCGTCAACCTCGCCACCGCCTTTCTCGCGGGGTGGGTTGTCAGTCTCTTTGACGGCACGATCCAGAAGCTCACCGTCCTGGCGATCTACATGCCCATCGTCGCGGGGATGGGGGGCAACGCGAGCGCCCAGGCGATGTCCGTCGCCATCCGCGGGCTGGCCATCGGCAAGCTGGGCCGAAACATTCTCCGCGAGGTTATTTACCGTGAGTTGTGGGTGGGTGTCCTCACCGGTCTGGTCATCGGCGTCATCACCGCCGCCGTCGCCGTTTTCTGGCAGCAAAATCCCATGCTCGGGCTTGTGGTCGGCCTTGCGCTGCTCATCAACCACACGATGGCCTGCACGACCGGCGCTGGCATTCCCTTCGCCATGAAGCGGATGGGGTTTGACCCCGCCCAGTCGGCGACGATTTTCGCCACCACCGTCACCGATGTCATGGGCTTCTTCAGCCTCCTGGGCCTGGCGGCGCTGTTCATGCGCTGGTTGCTCTAAATCACCATCCACTTCGGCGTCGCGCATGGAAGGACCGCTCATAAAGCAAGCGGCATGGGCTGGATGGCGCAATCGTTCACTTCATGCGCGGCCTCTTAGCAGGATGCGCGGCTTGGATGAGAAATCGATCGAGATCGTCCGGATGGTTCAAGTTCGTCCAAACCGCTTTCGGCCAGAAGTCCGGCGCGTCGATCACGACCACGCCATCCTCATCGGCCAGCCCGCGGAGAGCGCGCCGGTCTTCGTCCAGGCGTTTGGCCACCGCGTCGGTGAGTGTCCGTGTGAACGCGGCCGGGAGCGGTTGAAGTTCCCCTTCATGCCGGAGCATCACGCCGTGCGCTTCAGGATGAATGAGCAATTGCCCGGCGAGCCAGCTCACGCAGCGCCCATCGAGCAGGGGCATGTCCACGGGGACAATCACGACGTGCCGGGTCGGCGCATTTCGCAAGGCCGTGAGAACGCCTTGAAGCGGCCCGCGATGGGCATGCTCATCCACGGCTTCCATATCAAACCGCCCGTGTCCCGGCGGCCTTTCCAGTCCCGGCGTCGTCACCAGAAGCGTGGGCCCCTGCCATGTGAGACGGTCCAGCAGATACGCGAGGATCGGCTGGCCGCGGAGGACCAGGCCCGACTTGGGCACGCCCATCCGCCTGCCTTTCCCGCCGGCCAGGACGGCCAGTGTCACGTTCTCCATTGCCTGTGATGCCATGCGTCGTTGATCCCTTGAGCAATCGCACCCCTCGTGTTGTTCGCCCGCACCGGATGGATAGAATGATCCCGTGCGCGGCGCTCCGCAAGGTCAACCGGGTGGACGCGCCGGCTTTTGATGATCGAGGTCAACCCCAGTTCAGGAACACACCATGCCCACGCCCAAGAAAGCCGCTCCGGCCAAAAAGGCGGCGCCCAAAGCCGCTCGAAGCTCCGCGAAGAAAAGCGCCGCTGCGGGCAAAGCGCCCGCCGGGGCATCATCCGAGCCGATGATCGACACCGGCATCGCCGCCCAGGCGGCGGCGCGGATGTTGCTGGCGCGGTCCGCCGGGAAAGCCGTACCCGCGGCCAAGCCCGCTGAAGAGAGCGCCGGTTTCAAGCACCTCAAGGAGGAGGCCGGCAAGCCGCATCAACAGGTGATGGATGCGCTTTTGAATAAAACGGCCCCGGCGAGCGCCAAGCGAAATAATTTGCCCATGCCCGGTGGACGCAACCAGACCGGACACAACCAGACCTTCGGCGCCGATGTCAACCGCGCCAACCTTCCCCGACGCACCGGCGGTTGAAACAGGATTTCCACATGCCCGCACCCGATCCCAGACGATTGCGACGAACCGGTTGTTGCGCCGTCGTCTTCGACGAGCTCGGCCGAATCCTGCTGCACCGTCGCACCGACAACGGCTTGTGGGGGCTTCCCGGCGGATCGATCGAAACCGGCGAGACGGCCGAGCAAACCTGCGTCCGCGAGGTGAAGGAGGAGACCGGTTACGATGTCGCCGTCACCCGGCTGATCGGCATCTACTCCCATCCATCGACCACGACGATTACCTATCCCGACGGCAATGTTGTCGCGTATGTCGCGGTCTCCTTCGAGTGCCGCCTGCTCGGCGGCGAACCGGCGCTCAATGATGAATCCTCGGCGATCGAGTGGTTCAACCCGCGAGAGCTTCCCCAGCCGTTCCTGCCCAACCACGCCGTCCGCGTCGCCGACGCATTGCTCCATCAGGTCGCCGCGTTTTACAGGTGAAAGGCTTTCGTTATTTCCCGCCTCCTGCTTCCGCCTCCAATTCTCCATCACGCATCATAATATCGGACCCGGCGGGAAGGCGCGATGTGATTTGGACCGTTTCCCTCAAATGCCGCCCCTCATTTGCCGAATTCCAGAGGTGAGGTAAACTTTCATGTCCACCTGTCGCGCGGCCATGATCCATTGCGCCATCGAAGGCATGTCATCGAACAATAATCCGGAGGTCCCTGGATGTGCGGAATCATTGCTTACGTCGGACGAAAAATCGCTCAGCCGCTTTTGATTGAGGGGCTGAAGCGGCTGGAATATCGTGGGTATGACTCGGCCGGGATCGCCGTGATTGATGAAAGGGGGGAGTTGCACGTCCGGCGGGCCGTGGGGCGGATCAGTGTGCTGGAGGCGGCGCTGAACGGCGGACAGGCGATGCCGGCCGGACATGTGGGGATGGCGCACACGCGATGGGCGACGCATGGCGCGCCGACGGAAACCAATGCCCATCCGCACCTGGACAATGCCGGGCACATCGCGCTGGTTCACAACGGGATCATCGAAAACTACGCGGCGCTCAAGAAGTTTCTCTCGGCCAAGGGACACACCTTCGCCAGTCAGACCGATACGGAAGTGCTGGCGGTCTTGATCGGCGATGTCTATGCGGACTTGAAGGAAAAGAACCATGTTCCGCCGGGCACATCGCTCCTGCAGCGCGCGGTGCAGGCGGCGCTCCGCCAGGTGGAGGGGACGTACGGCATCGCGGTCGTCTGTCGCGATGAACCGGAGACGATGGTCGTGGCGCGGAAGGGAAGCCCGCTGATCATTGGTGTGGGGAAGGATGAGTACATCGTCGCATCGGATGCCAGCGCGATCGTCGAGCACACGGCGCAGGTCATCTATCTGAACGACAACGAGATGGCGGTGCTCAAGCCCGATTCGTTTCGCACGACGACGATCGACGACATCGAAATCAGCCCCACGGTCTCGCAATTGGAAAACAAGCTCGAGGAGTATGAGCTGGGGGATTATCCGCATTACATGCTCAAGGAAATCTTCGAGCAGCCGCACGCGATCAACAACTGCCTGCGGGGGCGCGCCGAGCAGCGCGAGGGGCGCATCGTGCTTGGCGGCATCTCCAACTTCGCCCGACAGCTCGTGCAGGCGCGCCGCATCATCCTGACCGGCCAGGGAACCGCGTGGCACGCGGGGCTGGTGGGGGACTATCTGCTGGAGGATCTGGCGAAGGTGGTGACCGAAGCGACGTACGCATCGGAGTTCCGCTATCGCAATCCGATCGTCGAGGAGGGGTCGGTGGTCATCGCGATCAGTCAGTCCGGGGAGACGGCCGACACGCTCGCGGCGTTGCGCGAGGCCAAGGAAAAGGGCGCGATGGCGTTGGGCATCGTCAACATGGTCGGTTCCACCATCGCGCGGGAAACCGATGCGGGAATCTATCTTCACGCCGGCCCGGAGATTGGCGTGGCGAGCACCAAGGCCTTCACCTGTCAGTGCGCGGTGCTGACGATGCTGGCGATTTTCATCGGGCGGCGGCGGCTCATGAGCCAGTCTCAATGCCAGGAAACCATCGACGGCCTGTGCGCGATCCCCGAGCGGATCGAATCGATCCTCACGCAAAGCGATCATGTCAAGGAGATCGCAGAGAAGTTTTGTGATCGGGAAAACTGGCTGTTCCTGGGACGCGGGTACAACTACCCTGTGGCGCTGGAAGGGGCGCTGAAACTCAAGGAAATCAGTTACATTCACTCCGAGGGGATGCCGGCGGCCGAGATGAAGCACGGGCCCATCGCGCTGATCAGCAACGGCATGCCCGTCGTCTTCCTGGCGACACAGGGACTGCAATACGACAAGGTGATCAGCAACATTGAGGAGGTCCGCGCCCGCGGCGGGCGGATCATTGCCATCGCCACCGAAGGCGATGAGCAGATCCATCGCTATTCCGATCACGTCGTCTATATCCCCGACACCCTCGAGTCACTCCAGCCGCTCTTAACGGTTATCCCGTTGCAATTGCTCGCGTATCACGCGGCATTGGCGCGCGGATGCAACGTCGATAAGCCGCGCAACCTCGCCAAGAGCGTGACGGTGGAATGAGGCCATTTGGAGGGCGTCGCTCCCGCGACGCCACGGTGGCGGAGGACCACCGCCCTCCAAAGATTTCGTAGGGTCCGTGGTACTCCGCGGACCATCTTCGCGATGGAAACAATGGTCCGCGGAGCACCACGGACCCTACGAAGACAAGTGACGATCAGGCGCGATCAGACGCCTTCCACCCCCGGCGCGGTCATGGCGACGGAGCGGAGGATGCTTTCATCCATCGCCGTCCAGGGGCGATTCTGCTGTGCGAAGACGCGGGTGATCACTTCGATCGCCTTGTCCAGGCGGTAGGGTTCGTGGGCGCGGTCGGTCCAGAAGCTGAGGCTCGGATTGAAGCGGGGGGCGATGGAGGATCCGCCGAGCTGACAGCAAAAGCCGACATAGGTTCCGGCGATCAGTCGCGTGCCGATGGCGGTCTTGGCATGATCGCCGATCACCGCGCCGAGTTTTCGTCGGCCGGTCGGCATCTCGCGCGTGCCGAGAACCACCTTGATCTCCCCATAGGTGTTTTTCAGATTGCTCACGCTCGTCCCCGCGCCGAGGTTGACCCACTTGCCCACATAACTGTCGCCCAGGTATCCATCATGCGTCTTGTTGGAATAGCCGAACATGATCGAGTTGCTGATTTCGCCGCCGACCTTGCACATCGTTCCCAGGCTCGTCCCCGAGCGGATGATCGAGACCGGGCGGATGTTGCAATACGGTCCGATGTAGCACGGCCCGCGCAGAACCGAGTTGGCGCCGATGACGGCGTGTTCGGCGATGACGACCGGCCCGCCGGTGGCATCCAGCACGCATCCCGGTTCGAGCCTCACATCCTTTCCCACCCACACATCCGCCTTGTTGACCAGGTGATAAGGCCCGGCCGGCACCTCGCGCGGACTGCCGCGAAGCTGCGTCGAATCGCTGATGAGAGAATCCTCGTTCCAGTGAACCAGGTCCGCGAGCGTCGAAGGAATCCGGCTTTGCGCCTCACCGGCCGGAAGCTTGCGGAGCGCCATCCACGGTTCGCTGCGGCGGAACACATCCTGATGGGTCAATCCCGGTGAGCGCACTCTCGCCCAGGAGACGATGTCCCCCTCCTCCAGCGACACCGTGTCCTCTTCGGGTACGGTGAATTGCTTGAGATGCAGCGACCGTCCGCTGACGAGCAGCGCCGGTTCATCATCCAGCGGCTGATTGACGGTGGTGGGGACCGACAGCTTGGGAACGATCCGCTGCTTCGTTGATTCCTCCAACTCCGGCCGAACCCACAGGCTCAGCCGCGTCACCGGCAGATAGCGCAACTGCTTTTCCAGGAGCGTGCCCATTCCGCTGGCGAGCATGAACACCGGCCTACTGAGCGCCACGGGAGCGAACGTCTTCCACTGCGAGCCTTCAAAGATCACTACGTGCATGCCTAAAGCATACCATTGTGCCCGGTTGCTTCCACGCTAAAAATATTGGATGTTGTGGAAAATCCGCCCGTGTGCGGTGTGGGCGAGTCAATCTCAATGCCCGGGGGTGGCGGCGGCAACGGTCGCCACGGGCTGATTGGCCAGCAAGGCCGCAAGCGCGTCGGCGACGTAGGTATGCTTAACCTGGCTCTCCCGACGATTGTCATCAAACGCCCCTCGATACCGCACGACCCCTCGCGGGCCGATGACATAAAAACTGGGCGTCCGCTTGGCGTCATACAGCTTCGCGACACGCCCTGATTCATCCACCAGCGTTGGATAGGTTTGTCCGAGGATCTTGGCCTGCACGCGCATTTCATCCAGGTTGGCCGGGCTATCGACGAGTGATTCGCTGTCGATCGCGACAAACTCGACATTGGTGTTGTCCGCGTATTGCTCGGCCAGGTCGATCACCCGCGGCGCGTAGTCATTACACGCGGGGCATCGCACCGATGTGAAATAAAGCACGACCACCTTGCCGCGCAGGCTGGTGAGGCTCACGGGGTTGCCCTGCAGATCATCAAGTTCAAAATGCGGCGCGGACAAGCCCGGGCGGGCGAGGTGCTGGTTGGCGTCGATCGTTTTTGCAATCAAAGCACTCAGCGACGAGATCAACACGATGAGCGTTGCGGCGATCCCAAAATGTGCGGTTCGGCGAGGCGTCAACATATTTCATCCGGTGCAATGGAAAGGGTTGGGCCATTGGGGGATGAACGCGCGGCGGCTTGCCGGTGCATTTGCTCATCCTCCAACCGTCCCTCTCCGTACTATGCGCGATTTTTTTGCGTTGGCAACAAAAAAATGACGGAATTGATTGTGCAATCGGTTGACCTTATCGCCCTCCGGCGTGCTCATCCATCCTTGGATTGGACGAACCAACCGGCGGGGCGCAATCAATCGCCGTGTTCACAAATGCGGCAATCTGGTCTTCATATCCCGGGTCACACTCCAGCCCCAGGACGTGCCCACAATTCGGAATGGCCCGGAAGATGGTTTGCCCGAGTTCCGGTGGCCTTGCCGCCGACGCGCGTTCCAATGCGTCCGCATCCTTTTGATCCACCAGAAAATCACGGCAACCTCGAATGATCATGAGCGGGCAGGGAATGCGGGGGATCAGGTCCACCGGGCGCACCTCGCTGAAATCGGCGGCCGAAAGCCATTGCGCGAGCCTCAGCGCAGCGCCCGCGATGATTCCTCCCGGCACACCCATCACTCGCCCATGTGTCACCGCCGCGCTGCAAAAATCCGCATAGGGGCATTCCATGATGACCGCGTCGATATCCCGGCGATTGACCGCTGTCGCCGCGACAACCGCCGCCCCCAGGCTGACGCCGAACAGCACAATTTGCTTTGTATCTTCCGGACGATCCCGGCGCACCTGGTCCAGCACCTGCGACAGGTCATCCCGCTCGTAATACCCCGCGCTGCAAAACCGCCCGCCACTTTCCCCATGACAGCGCAAATCAATCGCCAGGATGTTCATCCCAAGGCGATGAAACATCGGCGCCCATGCGATGCCGCCCACCTTCGCATCGGCATACCCGTGTACAATGACGACGCACCGTCCGTGGGCTTCAGGGTGTGGAATCCACCACGCCGCGATGGGGATTTGCCGGGGCTTTTCAATTCTCGAATCGATCTGCCGTAGGGGCGGCTTCAGCCGCCGGTTTAGAGGAAGACGGCGGCTGAAGCCGCCCCTACCGAAGAGAATTGAAACACCCTGGGGGATTTGCCGCCCGCTGGCCGCATCATCGACCATGAAGGTGACTTTCTCGTAGTGCAATCCCAAATCACCGGGGGAGAGCCGCCGAAGCAGCGCCATCGCCTTTCCATCGCTCATCCTCGGCGGGCGCACGACCAGCGCCGTCATCACCACAACCATGACCAGCAGCAGAACGATCCCCGCTCCCGCGAGCATCAAAAATAATGTCAACAAATCCCAAGCCATCCGTCGAGACTATACCGTGCGAGACGTCAGTGCGCCCAAACGCCCGCAAGGCCACCCCAATTCAGCCTATGCGGCCTATGCCGTTTATTCCGACTTCGCAGAAAATGGTTGTGCGTGAAATCGCCTTCGCTGGCGGATCAATTTCTGGTCATCCGGGTAATTGTGATGGATATAGAAAAGGGAGAATCACCCCAAGGGAGAACATGTGCTGCGCGCGGATAAGCCCATTGCGTCGATCTCGACTGGTTCATTGCCCAACACGAGGGACAATGCCACCTGTTCGCCCGCACGGGCCCGTCGCGTTCGCCTCTTCGTGATCGCGGTGCTCTTCCTGGCGTCGCTCGTTCCGATGACCTTTGTCATGACGGCCAACCTTTCCGATCTGGACAATTTCCACGGGGACGAATCACTCTACATCCCCGTCGCCAACAAAATGGTTGATCTTTACTGGGTCAAACATGATTTCACGAATCCCGCATGGGAGGATGACTTTTACACCTTCGGCGCGATCAATCCGCAGATGGGCAAATACCTGATGGGCGCCGGCTCGTATCTTGCCGGCTATCGCGAACTGCCGATTCGACCCGGGTATCAATTTCGACAAAGCGTGGCGTGGAATGTCGAGCATGGGCTTGTTCCCCCGGCCGGCGCGGTGGGGGCATCGCGTTTGCCCATCGCGATGACGGGGGTCTGTAGCCTCGTCTTGCTCTACATGTTTGTGACTCTGCTCGCCGGGGCGGAGGCGGGCCTCCTGGCGACGTGGGCGCTGTTTTCCGGCGGTCTGCTGATCTCAACCTCGCGCCATGCGATGCTCGATGCGCCGGCGCTGGCGTTTTCACTCGCCTGTTTGTGTGGCTTGGTGGTTGCGCTTCGCGCGATCCGGGCCGAACATTGGCGACATGCGATGATGCTTTCAGTCATCGTCGGTTTGCTCTGTGGTCTGGCCGTCGGAACGAAGCTCAATGCGTTGCTGATTATTGGCGTGGTCGGCGCATGTTTTGCCGCCGAATGGCTGGCCGCGTGGAGCAATCGCCGGCGGCAATGGTGGATCATCGGTTGTTCAGTGATCGCGGGCGTGGCATCCATCGTGATCTTTTACGCGATCAATCCATACCTCTGGCATCACCCGGCGGGGGGGCTTAAGCACCTGCTGTCTCTCAATGCCGTGCAAGCGTCCATCGGGTGGGATCGCACCACGACGATTCCTTCCAAGCTCGTGGCCGTGTGGCACAGCCTCGATCAGTTCGGGCCGTTCTCCTGGACGGGAATGAACATCGATCACTGGCTCTTGCCGGTGTGCGCCCTTGGACTTCTTGCGTGGTTATATCGTCATCCCCAACAGGCGTGGGATCGGATGTATCATGTGCCGGCGATTTGGGTTGCGGTGGTGTATGGGGTGACGGCCGCGTGGTTGCCGCATACTTGGGATCGGTATTTTCTGCCCTTGGCCCCGATCAACGCAATGATCGAAGCGATGGCGATCGTCGGCGCGGCGTTTGTTGTGCGAGCATGGATGCGATCCTGGAAGCGGCCGGCAATTGCTACTGCTGCGATTCCAACTCCGCAGCATATTCCGGCGGCGCTGCGGCCTTTTTCACACGCACGGCGCACACCTTATACTCCGGGATCTTCGAGATTGGGTCTTGCGCTGAAATCGTCAATTGGTTGGCGCTCTTCCGTCCGGCCCAGTGATAAGGGATGAACACGGTGTCGGGGCGAATCGTGGTCACCACGCTCGCCCGCAGCGTGCAATCGCCGCGGCGGGATTCGGTCGTCGCCCATTCGCCATCCTTGATCCCCAGTTTTTCGGCCAGCCGCGGGTGCATCTCGAGGCGCGGCTCGGGGTATTGATCGACCAGCGGTCCGATCCGTCTCGTCTGCGTGCCAGAAAGAAACTGGCTTACCACCCGCCCGGTCGTCAGGATCAGGGGATACTCCTCATCCGTCACCTCCGTAGGCGGCGTGTAGGGCGCGACATTGAAACGCGCCTTGCCATCCGCGAAGTAATACGCGCCAGCGCCTTTGGCGATCGGGTTCCACGACCCCGGCTCAAACAGCCGCGGCGTGCCGGTGTGATCGACCGGCTTGCCATCGGGCGCGTGGCTTGGGCATGGCCAGAAGACGCCGAATTGTTTTTCGATTTTCTCGTATGTGATGCCTGAATAATCGTTGATCCCGCCCTTGGAGGCCGCGCACAGTTCCGTGAAAATCTCGCGGGGATTTTTGAATTGCATCCCATGCGTGCGCCCGAGTTTCGCCGCGATGTCCTGGAGGATTCGCCAATCCTGTCTCGCCTCGCCGGGGCAATCAACCGCCTTGTTGATCTTGATGACCCGCCCCTCGAGCTGCGCGACGACGCCTTCATCCTCCTCTTGCAGCGATCCGGGCAGCACCACATCCGCATGCCGCGCCGTTTCGTTCAAAAAGAAGTCGATCGCGACATAAAACTCCAGCTTCTCGAGCATCTTCGTGACGAAGTTGTTGTCCGGTAGCGACACCTTCGGATTGAAGCAGATCGATAGCAGCCCCTTGATCTCGCCTTGATCGATCTTGCGGAACATCTCATAGGCATCGACGCCGGCGTGAGGAAGATCGGGTTCATTGATGCCCCATAGCTTGGATATGTGGGCGCGGTGTTCGGGGTTTTCAATGTCGCGTCCGCCGGGAAGCTGGTCGCACTTTTGCCCATGCTCACGCCCCCCTTGCCCGTTGGCTTGGCCGGTGATCGTGCCATAGCCGCATCCTTCGCGCCCGATGCGCCCCGACGCGAGCACGATGTTGATCGCCCCCAGGCAATTCATGACGCCGTGGCTGTGATGTTCAATGCCGCGGGCGTGCATGAGGAAGCTGGTCGACGCCGTTCCCCACCACTCGGCCGCCTGGCGGATCGAGCGCTCGGGAATGCCCGTCACCTCCGCCGTCTTCTTCGGCGTCCATTCCTTCACATGCGCGGCCACCGCATCAAAGCCGACCGTGTGGTTGTTGATGAAGTCATGATCGAGCCAGTCGTTTTCGATCATCAATTGCAAGACGCCATTGAACAGCGCGATGTCGCGCCCCGGCTTGACGGGCAAAAACAAATCGCACGTCCGCGCGATCGGGGTGATCCGCGGATCGACGACGATGATCTTCGCGCCGTTTTCCCTCGCCTGCCAGACGTAGTTCGTCGTGATCGGCGCGCACTCGGCGACGTTGGCGCCGCTGATCCACACCACCTTGGCTTTGGGGATGTCCGACCAGGGATTGGCGGCACGGTCGATGCCGAACGCCTTCTTGTTGGCCGCGCCGGCGCTGACCATGCAGAGCCGGCCGTTGTAGTCGATGTACCGCGTCTTGAGGCAGACTCGGGCGAACTTCCCCATCAGGTATGTCTTCTCGCTCGTCAGACTCGCGCCGGTGAGCAGCCCGAAGGCGTCATTGCCATATTGCTTCTGAATCCGCTCGATCTCCCCGGCCACCTTCGCAATGGCCTCGTCATACCCCATCGGGCTGAACCCGCTTGGCGACGATGGGTCTCGTTTGATCGCCGTCAACAACCGATCCGGGTGCGACCCTTGCAGATAGCGCTTGACGCCCTTGGGGCAAAGCATCCCCCGGTTGAACGGGAACTCATCCCACGGCTCGAAGCCGACGACGGTGTTGTCCTTCACCTTGAGCTGGATGCCGCATTGCTGGCCGCAAAAGCAACAGTGCGTCTTGACCACCCGATCCGGCTCCCCCGAGGTGCTCAACCGATCCCCCGACATCCGCGCCAGATGCGGACCGAACGTTTCGATGATCTTCAATTCACTGGCGGCGGGTTTGGCCATGAAAGACTCCCGGAGGGTTAAGATTACAGGAGGATATGGCGCAATGGGGAACAGTCAACCGGTGCATTCGATGGCCGGGTGCGAGGTCGTCTTCGCGCGGGGTCCGAGCCCTGCGAAAATTATGGTTGCCCTATTCCGTCAATCGCCCCGCGGCGTATTTGTGAAGGATGCTCGCGATGAGGGTTTGGTAGGGGATGCCTTCCTCCAAGGCGCGCTTCTGCAGGGCCTGCAGGTCTTTGGATGACAGGCGGATGTTGATGCGTTTGTCCTTGGCGATGGTGGCGCGGGCGTACGCCTGATATCGCTTGAGATCCGCCGTCGAGGGATGGGTCGTCCTCCACTCACCCTTCTCGAACGATTCCACCAGCGCTTTGTCTTCCGGATCCCGCTGACTCATGGCTTGTCCTTCAAATAGATTCTCGTCGCCTTGCGGCTGGGAATGATGGTCTTCAGGAACACCTCGTCATCCGATTCCACAAATGGGACCAGCATGGCGTATCCATCGACATTGATCACAAATATGTTTTGTCCTGGATACATCGACGCATTCGGATGTTCGAGGATGTCGAGCACATCTCCTCGTTCCAAATGAAACAACACTTCCTCAAAGGTGATGTTCCGCTCCCGACGGAGCGTCTGGTTCTTTTCCGGACTCCAAGTGAATATCTTCACCGAAGTTACGGTATGACGTTGTGTGCCTTGTGTCAACTTGCCCTATGGCGACGAGCGGGTGCGTGGCATGTTATGCCACTCTCCGGAGTGGTTCGCCGTACAACATGTAGTGTCGCCAGGGGAAGGCAAAGGGGACATCCAGAATATCCCCGCACGACGGCTCGTCCGCCGACCCGCTGCATTTTCTGAAGCGTCAACCCCGGCGTATCACTCGTGGGATATTCTGGATGTCCCCTTTCCTGTCCTCCAATCGCCCACCCGTAGCCGGTATTCGGTGTGGAGTGCCGCAGTCGTTTGACATCGCCCGCCAAATCGTTGCGCATCTCTTCAACTTTATCCTGAACTCTTCCAGCGGCATCCTTTGACATCGCTTTCAAATCCTTGGCGGCTGCCGGACGATATTGCAGGGCATAGTGCATCATGGCCTTGAGGCGATAAGAGACTGCGTCGCTGACGCTTACGGTTCGCGGGGCATCTCACACCGTCTTCGCCAGCTCGCTGCATCGCAGCCATTGCACGCGATCTCCGTAGCGGTCGCGCAGGCGCTTGAGGAAGATTTGCAGGCCGCGCAGGCCGGTGGCGTGGCCTTCGGAGAAGAGGCTTTGCCAGTGGGTCAGCAGGGTGACGGGGACGTTGTTCCCGATCAGGGTTGAGGCCGCTCCGCTGTCGCCGGTCGGGGACAGCCAGGCATCGGCGGCGTCTTGCGCGGCGCGGGCGCGTCCCCGGCCGGATTTGATGATCTGCGTTCGCCAGAAGACATCGTCGGTATTGGTGGGGATGCTCACCATGCGCTGCCCGGTGCGCGGATTGCGCCATGCAACCCAGGGTGTTTGTCGTCCGGTGGTGTGAAGGAAGTACCAACTGTGCTTTCGCCGGTTGACCCTCCACTGGGCCGCCGCCATGGCGCGGACATAGGTCTTCTCGTTCGTGATCCCTGTATTCCACGGCGAGGTGAAGCCGTTGGCGGGCAGTTCGACCGCATTGAGGATATGCAGCGCCAGAGCGAAGTAATCGGTCAGTTCCTCCATGGATGCCCGCGCCACCCATTCATCCTCATAGAGGTGGTGAAAGCCGCCGCCGGGTACTTTGACCGCCATCAGGTGGGTCAGCACCTCCGGAGTAATGTCAAAACGCGGGGTGATTTGTCGCTGAACGATATCGATGAATCGACGCAGATGCTTCGACGGGACCTCGTTGAGTGATTGATCGATCCGCCCCAACCCGCAGGGCATGGGAATCACGCTGAACTTTCCCTTGACGCCATGCTCTTCGCAAAGTTCCGCGAATTGCTGGACAAAGGCATTGGGGATCAGCCGACGGCGCGGCGAACTGGGCTCATGCCAATACATGACGTTCACGGGCGCGCCGTCGTCGAGGATCAACGTCAACGAGCCGGTCTTGTCGGAAGATTTCATGGGGTGCCGAAGGCTTGGCGTGCTGGCGTCCCTGCCGCAGCAGGCGGCTTAGCTCTGTTTGGGTTCCTTGGGCTCAAGACAGACGGTCAGCAGCATCCGCGTCTTTTCAATGGCGCGGACGTCGTGCTTCATCCCCGGCGCCATGACGAGGATCTGGCCGGTCTTGACGCTGCGCTCCTCCCCTTCGACGAGCATCTGGATGTGTCCTTCAAGGACATGCACCGTCACCACGCCCTCGGCCAGGTGCGACGGCAACTGCGCGCCGGGCTCGAAAAGAAACAGCGCCACCGTCATCGGGGGATGGCGATAGAGGGTCTCCTGGCGGTGCAGGCGCTTGCCCGACAATGGCTCGGCCAGCAGCTTTTGCGCCACCTGTTCCAAGTCCAGCAGGTGCTGGGGCGCGCGAAAGCGTTCCTCGGGATGTTGGCGCAAGCGATCGGGTTGTTGTTCACTCATATCAAATTCCTTTCCTATCACTGGTGTCTGTTCGGCGGCTTTGCAATCGACTGCGCCGCAACTGTGTGATGTAGGGTCCGTGGTACGCCGCGGACCATTTCTCCTGTCGTGGCGATGGTCCGCGGGGTACCACGGACCCTACGAAAGCCGTGGATATCAATTGACCTAGGGATCATGATTCGCCGGCATTCCCGGCCCAGATCGCGCCCTGCGACAACCCCAGCATCGCCCGGCGGCACTTGGGGCAGATCCACTGGTAATGCTCCGTCTTCGGATCATCCACGCGATAATCAAAACCAAGCTGCTTCTCGACCGTGATCAAATCCTTCACCATCTTCACCGATGCGAACTCGTTTCCGCAGCGCCGACATTTGGCCTGCTCGGTCAGTCGCCCGGCGTCTTTGTAAAAGCTGACGCCAAGCTGCGCCGGGCGCTGGAAGAGGTGGAAGAACTTGCCAAATGGCAGCCACACGAGCGTGAGAATGACCGTGATCGCATGCAGGATCGCCAGGAAGTCGTAGGCGTAACCCTTCATCCAGGTGTAGCTGACGCTCAGCATGAGCCCCGTGACGCTGATGGCGAAGAGCATGAGCAGGGGGAGGATATCCTCCCCGAATTGCTGCACGGCCACCGCGCCGTGATCGATCATCCGCCGGCGGAATGCGATCATCACCCCCGCAATGACCAGGAACGACGCCCAGACCAGCCCGTGGAAGACGAGAAATGCGAGGAAGGATTCGATGTGGAAATCCATCACCGCGTAGCCGAAGACAAAGGTGCGGTAGAGATCGAGGTCGCCGGGGACGGTTTCAAAATGCACCCAGCCCCACACGAGGGGGAAGGTGATCGCGGCGGCGAGCAGACACCCCCACATGATGAGCCAGTGGGCCGCCCAGCGTTTCTTGCCGCGGCGCATGATGAAGCGGTTGGCGATGAACTCGACGAAAAAGCGCCGGCCGAGCACGATCGAGTTGCTGATCAAAAAGCGCGGGTTCCAAAACACCTGCCACCCGCGCCACCAGTACATCCGCGTCGGCGGGCGCTGCAGCCACATCGCATAGCGGTAGGTCAAGCCAAAGTTGGCAAAGAGCGTGGCGAACGTGTACCCCACCAGCGCCGCGTCGAAGTGATTCAAACTCCGCGACCCGGCCACGATGAGCACCCCCAGGATCGTCGTCGTGATCACCCCCCAGATGCCCGCCCGCAGCTTCTCCGAGTTGATTGATGTCATGCCTGGTTCCTCACATGCACCTTGCCGCCGCAATCGGACGCGGCGTGCGCCAGTCATCGTAATCCACCTTCAACTGGATCACAACGTACGGAAGCGGGCGGATAGTCGCATCATGTGTGATAATCCGCATTGATCGTCACATACTGCTTTGACAAATCGCACGTCCAGCAGGTTGATTGACCGTTGCCCAGTCGGCAGGCGAGATCGACGAGGACTTCCTTCGCATCGAGCGATTTGCTCACCTTCGGCGCATCGAAAGCAACCGGGCGACCGTTTCGGAAAACGACCGCCCCTTGCAGCGTGAGGGTCGCGCGGTCGGGATCGAACGCCGCATCGCACATTCCGGCCGCTGAGACGATGCGCCCCCAGTTCGGGTCGTTGCCGTGCATCGCGCATTTCACGAGCGGAGAGTTGGCGATGGCCCGCGCCATCTTCGCTGCGTCATCGACGCTTTTGGCGCCGCGGACGACGATCTTCACCACCTTCGTCGCCCCTTCGCCATCCGCGGCGATCTGGTACGCCAGATGTTGGCAAATCTCATCGAGCGCCCTGGCGAACTTTTTCTCCCCGGCCCCGCTGACGGCGGCGCCCTGGCCGGACGCCATGATGCACGCGGTGTCGTTGGTGCTCGTGTGATCGTCCACCGTGACGGCGTTGAAGCTGGCATCGGATGACGCCCCCAGCAAATGCCGCAGCCGCGCCGGCGCGATCCGCGCATCAGTCGTGAGGTACGCGAGCATCGTCGCGTGGAGCGCTTTGGGATCATGCCCCGCCAGCGCCATGCGGGGACCGATCATGCCGGACCCTTTGCAGACGCCGGCGAGCGTGACTGTTTGCTTGCCGAGTTTGAACGAGGTCGCTGCGGTCTTGCGTTTCAGGTCCGTCGTCAGGATCGAATCCGCGAACGCCAGGGCGTGCTCGCTGGAGCGCCCGAGTTCCTGTCCGACGGCAATGATTCCCTTTTCCAGAATCGGCATCCGCAGCGGATGCCCGATGATGCCCGTCGAGGAGGGAAGCATCTCGCTCGGGTCGCAATGAACGACCGCCGCCGCGACCTGGCACATGCGAACGGCGTCACGTTCGCCTTGCTTGCCGGT
>CAYTAP010000015.1:0-641 GCA_964435775.1 uncultured Tepidisphaeraceae bacterium | reverse complement strand
GCGTTGCCGGAATTGACGATCACACCGCGGAGACGCCCCCCGGCGATGTGCCTGCGTCCGACCACCACGGGTGCGGCCACCACCTTATTGGTTGTGAAAACAGCCGCCGCGCTGGCGAGCGTGTCACACACAAGCAGTCCGACATCAGGACGGATGCGACGTTTCAGTCCGGCGTGAATGCCAGCGGCTTGGAAACCAGCGGGGGACAGCAAGTGCAACTCGGGCATGGGATTGGCCTTTGATTCAGTTTAAGAACATGTCGTTCATCATTCGTTCCGCGAAGTTTCGCCGGGAATGAGCGCTTGGGCAACTGGCAAGTGTATGCGGAATCCGGGACGATATCCGCGCCGGGGCGGTTGAATGATGGAACTTTATATTGGAGAGGAGTTGGACATGCGCGTTTTGATCATTGGGGGCACGGGGCTGATCAGCAACGGGATTGTCCATCACCTGCTGGCGCGCGGGTTCCAGGTGACGATGTTCAATCGCGGTCGGCGAAACAATGTGTGGGGATATCGCGTCAAGGAAGTCATCGGGGATCGCAATGAGCCGGGGGCGCTGGAGAAGGCATTTGGCCACGAGCAATTCGACGCCGTGATCGAAGCCGTCGACCTCGTCGAAAAATCGGCGAAGCCTTGAGT
>CAYTAP010000014.1:39535-41682 GCA_964435775.1 uncultured Tepidisphaeraceae bacterium | reverse complement strand
CGATTCTTCCGCTCCAAAACACGCCTCCAACCTGGAACCAACCCACTAACCCCGCCGCCACGATAGAATACCTCCATGAATCCTCTCCGCATCGGCATTGTCGGGTATGGACGAATTGGCGCTGAACATGCCGCCTGGCTCGCGAGCGCGAAAAACGCAGCGCCCGTGGCGATCTGCGATGCAACCCCCGCCCGGCGCGAGTTGGCGACATCGCGGGGATTGGCCGCTTACGACTCCCTGGCGGCCATGCTTGATGACGCCGACATCGATGCCGTGCTCATCTCAACGCCGACCGCGATGCACTTTGATCTGGCCCTCGAAGCGCTCGCGCGCCACAAGCATGTCATGATCGAAAAGCCCTTCGCGCTCGACCGCCCGCAGGCCGAGGCAATCGTCAGTCAGGCCGGGCAACGCCAACGCGTACTCAGCGTCTTTCACAACCGTCGCTGGGATGCCGATTACCTCACGCTCCGCGCCGCCATCCAAGCCGGGGCCTTTGGACGCGTGATCAACGTCGAAAGCCGTCTGCATCAATGGTCAAGCTGCGTCGGACCGGCCGCCCGTGAATACCGCCCCGGCTGGCGCAACGAAGCCGCATACGGCGGCGGCGGGCTCTATGACTGGGGCAGCCACTTCATCGATCAACTGTGGCGCCTGCTCTGGCCGGCCAAACCCGTACGGCTGTTCGCACAGCTTCGCGGCAATGTCTGGACGAGCGACTGCGACGATTTCGCCCGCATCACGCTCGATTACGACAACAACGCCGTCGCCCTCATGGAAATCAACACAACCACACGGTGCCCCCTGCCTCGCTGGCATGTCGATGGCACCGCCGGGTCGGCCGAGGGGCAAACGAGCCTCGCCTTCGACGTGCAAACCTGGGCAACGATGAGCCTGCATCCGGCCGACGCATCAAACGACGATCCCCCGCGTGCCCTCCCCATCGCCACTGATGGTTTAACCGAAGTGCAAATCTGGGAACAATTCGCGCGAGCCGTCCGTGGCGATGGTCAACCCGCCGTCCCTGCCCGCACCGTCCTGCCCACCATGGCCCTCCTCGACGCCGCCCGACAAAGCAGCGCCACCGGACAAGCTGTTTCCCTTAGTGACATCGATTGGGTGTATTAAACAGCCGCATTCTCGTATCTCCGGTCGCTTCTGTGTCCATGACGAAATCGGTGGTTCTCTTGTTCCCTCCCTCGGTACTCCGGGGGAGGGTTAGGGAGGGGGCTTTTCGGTCCGCTCTCGATCAATCGCCTCCTACCTAGACTCCGGCTTCTTGCGCATTCTTCGCGCGAAGGCGATCCGCCGCAGGCCATGATCGCGCGTGGAAGACATCGGAAGAATGATGCGCCGCAAGCGACGCGTTCGCCAAATAGCGGCCCCCTCCCCGACCCTCCCCCGGCGTACCGGGGGAGGGAGAAAGCCGTCGGAAGCGCCACGGATCCGTCGGTCCACCACCATCATTTTTTAGCTGGCCAAAATGGCGCGGCTTCGGTTAGAATACGCAACGGTTGCATTGATTGCGTTGGCGGGCGTTCAGTGTGATGACCGGCACGCTTCGACTCCATTGAGGTGACACCATGGCGACTCGATCCCACCAGGCCTTGCGGTCAGAGCGGACACATCGTGCCGTCGCTTCGGTTTTCAGCGTGGCCGCCGCGCTCACTGCGGCGTCAACGGCATTCGCCGCCGACCCCGCGCCGATCTTTTCGGACTTCATGGGCATCAACGGCCACTCCTATGCCGGCTTCAACCCGGCGGTATACGGCCTGGCCGCCAAGCAGGTTCGCGATTATCACCCGCTCTCCTGGGATGTGGGAAGCAACACGGGCGTCAGCGTCAATTTCACCAACACCGCCGGGAATGGCGTCAACTGGGACGGCCAGTATGGCCCGTGGGTCGCCGGTGGCATGACCATCGATGCGTCGATCCAGATCGAGTCGATCAATCAAAATAGTTGGCAGAACATGGCCGCCGACGCCTACAAGTACGGCCACGACTTCGCCGTGCATTTCGGGTCCACCTCCGGCAACGGCACCGTCAGCTCCGTCGAGATCGGCAACGAGCCGGGCAGCTATTCCGACGCCAACTATCTCACGGTCTTCTCCAACATGGCCGCCGGCCTGAAGAGCGGTGACCCGACG
>CAYTAP010000014.1:10086-39525 GCA_964435775.1 uncultured Tepidisphaeraceae bacterium | reverse complement strand
CATCAATTCGACCACGATGACGGACCCGTCCGCCATGACCACCGGCCCCTCCGGCAATTACGCCAAATCACTCGACAGCCTCAAGACGGTCACCAGCGCCACGGGCGCGCCCATGCGCGCCATTGATCAGGCGGATGTGATCACCGTACATACCTACGCCTTCAAGACCGGCTACCCCACCTGGCAGCGCAGCTATCCCGAAGACGCTTCGATCGATTACCTCTCGAGCGTGCAGGATGTCATCGATTGGCGAAACGCCAACGCCCCCGGCAAGCAAATCTGGGTGACGGAGTTCGGCTACGACTCCTCCACCCAGCCCAACTACGCCACCGGCGACTTCAAGGACTGGCAGGGCAACCTGACCGACACCAAACAGGCGCAGTACCTGGCGCGTTCCTACCTCGCCTTCTCCGCAATGGATGTGCAGCGCGCCTACATGTTCTATTACAACGATTCGGAAGAGCATCAAATCCACGGCTCCCCCGGCCTGAGCCGCAACTTCATCCTCAAGCCCTCCTATTACGCGATCAGCCAGATGCAATCGGTCCTCGGCAACTACCACTTCGACGGCATCATCAAGCAGATCACCGACGACGTGTATATTTACGCGTACAAAAATGAATCAGACCCCACGCAGGCGATCTGGGCGATCTGGTCCCCCACCGGTACGGACCGCGAAGTCCTCATGAACATCGACAACCTGCCCGGTACACCCGACAGCGCGGGGTTGATGGCACTCGCCGCCGGCAATCCCGCGCTCGTGTCGTTCAACGACCTGGGCAATCACACGATCAGTATGATGGTCGGCGAATCCCCCATTTATCTGCACCTCTCCAGCGTCCCCGAACCGCTGACGGCCTGGCCGGTCATCGCGCTGTCCTCGCTGATGATCCACCGGCGAAACCACCCGCCCCAATGCGTCCCTTGCTGACCGTCCGACACCTTCGGCTTACAATGATTCAACACTCAACACACTGACCCACGCAAGAAATCATCCAGCATGCGCCCATCACTTTTCACCGTATCGTTCGCCGGCTTCTGGGGACAACACGTCCTCTCGCTCGAACAGGCGATTGACAAAACCGCCGAGTTGGGCTTTGAAGGCATCGAAATCATGGGCAAACGGCCGCATTTGTCGGTGCTTGATTATGACGTGGAGGCCTGTCTGCGGCTGCGTGAGCGGATCGAATCGAAGAAACTGACAGTCGCGGCCATAGCAGCCTACACCAACTTCACCGGCGGCATGGACTCCTCGGAAGTCCCCTTCGTGGAGATGCAGGTCCATCACGTCGGCGAACTGGCGCGGCGCGCCAAGGCGCTCGGCGGAAACCTGGTCCGCATCTTCACCTCCTACGAGCGCGCCGATTTTCCCCTCACCCGACAGTGGGATTTGACCGTCCAGGCGATCCGCGACTGCTGCGACCGCGCCGTAGAGTTCGGTGTGACAATCGGCGTGCAAAACCATCACGACCTTGGCGTGGACACCAAAACACTCGCCGCGCTGCTGGAGGAAGTGGACCGTCCGAACCTGACGCCGCTGTATGACTGCTGGTCAGTTCATCTGCGGGGCCAGGAAATGCTTGCCGATGCGCGCAACCTCGGGCGAGACGCAATCGCCGCCATGCCGATGACCACTGTCGCCGATTACACCATTCTTCCCCGCTGGCAATACCAGCCGCGCGAGGTCAACTATGTGCCCCTCGCGCCTCCATTGGCCAGGGCCGTCCCGATGGGATCGGGCGATCTCGATTACGGCACTTTCTTCGCGACCCTTGCCGAAAACGGATTCACCGGATGGGTCTCATACGAAATGTGCTCCCCCATCCGAGGCGGCGGCGCGCTATCCAACCTCGAAACCTACGCCAGAACATTCCTGCAATACATGCGCGGGGTCCGTCGTCCCAAGTAGCGCGACCCACCCTTACTTGACGTGGATATAAACCGGCGAACCGTCCATCGACAGCTTCAGCTTCCCGCCACGATATTCCTTCAGATCCACCGGTTCCGGCGCGCCATCTTTCATCACCATCCGAACAGCGCTCGCAGGCCTGCCCGGCAGCGCCACGAATTGCTCTGACGCCTCGTCGCTGTCCGTGGGCGACCAGGCAACGAAAATCCGATCCCTCGCGTTGCTGCCTTTCACGTATTCATACACAAACAGCTTTCCCTTCTCCGGCTGAATCGCCTTGACAAAACGATAGTTGCCAAGCGTTTGGAAGAGCTGCCGCACCGCGTAGTAGCTGGGCTTGGGTTCATAATTGCGGGTGATTCCGCTGGAGCCGTGGAACTCGGGCTCATCGGAGTCATTGAAGTAATACAAATAGGCCCGGTCCACATCCATCGCGGAAAAGACAAGAAACGAGCGCACGATATACTGCGCCTGTTTTTCATCGCTCACATCCATCCACCTGGAGAAGTCTCCCGATGAAGGCGCGGGCTTCGTGGAAGCGTCATAGCCAAACTCCGTCAGCCACACCTGCTTCTCCGGCATGTTGCGATTGCGCCAGTCGATGACATCCTGCACAACGCTCACATATTTGATGCTCATGTCCTCAGGATAACTTCGCTCCCATGTGGGATACCCCGTCTTCAACGCATACTGGTGGACGTTGATCACATCGAATAGCTTTCGGAACTTCTTGAATGGGTCGAGCGGCTTGGCCCAGGAGTTTCCCTCAACATCCGCCGCCGCAGTGAGGATCTTCATGGTCGGATCACCCGCCCGAACACCCTTGGCCATGTTTTCAAAGATGACATCGTACGCGTCGGATGGATAATGCGTACCCGGCTCGTTTCCTATCTCGATGGATTTGACAATATTCTGCCCCCTGGACCCAAAATACGTGGCGAATGCCTTGCCATAGTCATACGCATTCTTCGGCATATTCGGCCATTTCTCCGGCGGCAACGTCCTCGTCTGCCACTGCACGCACACATCGACATTGAATCCCGACTTCACCCACGAACCATACATCTGACCCCAGTCCAGCCAGTTCGCCTTGCTCGCCTCCCCCTTGGGAAACTGAGTTGGTGTCCCCGCATTGTCCCCGACATCCCAATCCAAATTGTGATAATCCCGCACCATGGCGCATACCGGCGCGTACAGCTCCGGCTTGAAGTTGATCGTATGCACATTCAGCCCCATGAAATCCTTCATGAGCGGCTTGACCTTCTTGTTCTGAGCAATGGCGCTCCCCGCGAACACCATGACAAACAAGCCCATCAATGCCCAATGCAGCTGTCGTTGATGAAACATGGCGGTACTCCCAGAAAGGCGACACATGCAACAGTTCCGTTGCCTTCACCCTACCCGCCATGGCTCCATAAGGCCAGATCATTTTTCAATTGGAAATGGAATTGGACCTGGATGATGTGCGATCAAGCCCCGCGAGCCCGCGTGGGGGTCTTGATCTGCACCGCGGGCGGAGCGACCGACAGGTCGTCCACACCGCTGGTCTCGGTTCGCCGAGCCCCGGGGGAGGCGGGAGCGGCGTTGGCATTGGCGTACCCATACTGCTGCAGCCCGTATGCCCCGAACGTCCCATACCGCAGCTTCCGTCGCGGCACATCATTCACAACCGTGCCGAGCAGATTCGCGCCCACGCTGATCAGCCCATCGCAGGCATGCGCCGCCGCCTTCCGCGACGACTTTTCCGCGCGGAGCACCAGCACCGTCACATCGCACATCGCGCTGAGGATCCGCGCGTCGGCCACCGGCATTACCGGAGGCGAATCGACCAGCACATGGTCATACAGCGAGGTCAACTCCTGCAGCAGCGCCTCGAATCGTTCACCGTTGAGAACTTCCGCCGGGTTGGGCATCGCCGGACCGGCCGGCAACACATCCAGGCCCCGCACGCCACTCCGCTGAATCGCCTGCGCCAGGGGACGACGACCCATCAACACCGCCGACAATCCCCCGGCCTCATCAACCTGGAAAATTTTCCCCTGTGAAGGACGACGAAAATCCGCGTCGACGATCAACGTACGCTGCCCGGCCTGCGCCATTGCAATGCCCAGGTTGCTCGTCAACGTGCTCTTGCCGTCCCCTTCGCTGGGGCTGGTGACGAGCACCGTTTTGGAGTCGCTGTCGGGCAATCCAAAATAAACGGCCGTCCTGACGCTGCGATACGCCTCGGCGATCTCCGACGTGGGATCCAGATGCACCTTGCGCCCCCGGATCGAATCCGACTGCTTTCCGTGTGTATGCGGCACCGTTCCCAGAATGGGCATCCCCAGACCCTTTTCGATTTCCTCCGCCGAGCGATAACGCCGATCCAGGAACGTCAGCCCCACGCCAAGGATCAAACCAATGAGCAGACCCTCGAACACGATGAGCGACTTGCGGCTCTTGATGACCGCATCGTTGGCGTTGGCCGCCTCCACCACACTCACCTCGATCGGCGTGGTTTCATCCTCCACCTTGATGTCCTTGATCCTGTCATCCAGCGCATCGGTGCGCTTGCGCGTGCGTTCCAGATCATCCTGCAGGCGCGAGTATTGCAATTCCTTTTTGCGAAGGTCGAGCACCTGCCGCTGCTGGGCATCGACCGCCGCCTGGAGGTCGGCCGCATGCTGCGTCGCCGCGAGGAACCGATTCTTGACCGCCAGGAAATATGCGGCGTTTCGCTGATCGATCTGCGACTGGATCGCCTTCATCATCGGATGGTTCGGCAGATAGCGCTGCCCCATCTCCTTCTGACGTTGTTCGAGTTGGAACAGTTCGTTGCGAATCTCACCCGGATCGGTCGCAACGGCCACCGCCTGCGTGCTCTGCGACGCGACGCGGTTGATCGCGGCCATCTTCGCCGGATCGCGCATGACGCTTTGCGCCATCTGCTCATACGCCGACTTGCTGTTGATCGCGTCGAGCTGCGCCACCATCAGCGCATCCTGCAGACTCGTCAAACGCTGCTCCACGATGTTCGCGCGGGTGCTGCTGGGGGGAAGCATCCCGTACTTCTGCTGAAAATCGATCAGCGCCTTGCTCTTTTCGTCAATCTCCTTGTCCCCCTGCGCCTTGGATTCCCTGAACTGCTTGATGAGTTCGGCCGCGCGGGACTGCGTGCGCTTGCTGGTCGTGAGGCGATAGGCATCGACCACGGCGTTGGTGATCTCCTGCGAGTCGTGCGCCCACGGAGACAAAAAGGAGACGTCAATCAGTTCATCCTCCTTGCCCACCGTCGCGCTGAGGTTGTTGCGAAGCACATCGATCGCGCTCTCGGAACCCGCGAACGTCGGCAAATCCCGAATCCCCGGCGTGCTCAGCGTCTGGATCAGGATCTGCGTTGACATGATCCGCCCGGCTTCG
Organism: uncultured Tepidisphaeraceae bacterium; assembly: GCA_964435775.1. GTDB lineage: Bacteria > Planctomycetota > Phycisphaerae > Tepidisphaerales > Tepidisphaeraceae > CAYTAP01. The sequence goes on along the minus strand of CAYTAP010000014.1, from coordinate 34,214 downwards.
GCGTACAGATTCAAGGGGGAAGCGCCGCGACTGGCCAGACCGCTTCCATTTTGCTCGACATTGATCCGCGACGTCGTGCTGTACAAGGGTACGCTCATTTTCGCCTTGATCAGCGCCACGACCAGGCACACCCCAACCGTGATCGCCACAATCCACCACCGCCGCGTGATCCGCGACAACACATCCCGCGGACCTCCGGCGACCGGCTCAGTCAATGGCACGGCAAGCTCCCGCTCCGGCCGGCTTAAGTGATGGTTTGACATTCTTCTCCTGGCTCTCGGTTCGACCTGAATGGACTATGCAACATACACCACCGCGCAATCATGGTCCAAACCGAATTTCATCACGTGGCGGCCTCGACAATGGCCACCCATACCCTTCAAATCGTCCAGATAGACCCGCCGATTAACTTTCACTTGCGCCTGAGCCCGCTTGCCACAGCCCATACACATATTACCGGACGATATGCTGAAATCGGCTCATCGCCGGGCGATACACCTCGAGAAGCCGCGGACCGAGCAGTCGCAAATCAAACCGCCGTGCCGCCGTCGCACGCGCCCTTTGCCCCAGCGACACGCGAAGGTCCGGCGACTGTAGAAGTTGCACCATCCGCGACGCCAAAGCGGCGACATCCCCCGGCGGCGCGCCCAGGGCGTCTTCGCCATCGGTGAAAAGCTCGGCCGCACCCCCCGCCTGGGAAACGATCACCGCCTTTCCGCACGCCATTGCCTCAATGATCGTCAGCCCAAAAGGCTCGGGCTGCGTGCTGGCATGAACCACCCCATCCAGCGCACGATAAACAGCAAGCGGATCCGGTTGAAAATCAACAAACCCGACAAACGCTTCCAGCCCCAATTCGCGCACCTGTTTTTCCAATTCCGCACGCGAAAACTGCGATCCCTGTGTCTTATAGATCGGCCCGCCAATGATATAAAACCGCGCCGCCGGCACGCCCTGAGTTTTCATCACTCGCGCCGCGGCTGCCAGAAAAGTATCCTGCCCCTTCCATCGTGCATACGTCGCCACCAGCCCGAGGCGCACCACCCCCGGCGCAGCCTCCGGCAATCCAGCCAGTCGATCCAACGCCGCCCCGTCACCGTCCCCCGGCGAAAAGTGATCCGTGTCAATCGCGTTGGAGACAATCTCGATCGGCGTTTGGGGCAACACCGTGCGGGCATCCTCGGCCACCGCTTTGCTGATTGCGATCCCCACGTCCACCTCACCGGCCGCATAACGCAACAGCCGCGAGATCACCGCGCGCCTCGAGAGAAAATCATGGACATGCCACGCGATCGGCGCCTCATGCCACCCGGCCAATCTCGTCAGCAGATGCGTCTTGATCCCGTTGGAATGCACGAGATCAGGATGAATCCGCTCAATCATTTCCCGCAGTGACTTGATATACCGTCGCCCCGCCGGCAGCGCCGCCACCCCCCGCCGCATCAAGGTGAAGCTCGTCCCCACGCGCCCCTTGCCCCGCAGCGCGCTGTCCCCCAGTTCGGCGATTCGCTCGGGCATTTCCAGCAGTTGCACCTGCGCGCCGATCGCCCGCGCCTCGGCGATCAGCGGCCCGTCCGTGCAGACGATCACATGAAGCTCCGTCGACGGTTCCTCCGCCCGCACCGCGCGCAACATCGACAGCAAACAGCGCTCCCCGCCCCCCAGCGCCCCCACGGGATTCAAATACAAGATTCGCATTGCCTGCCTTGTTCATCACGCACCGCTGTTGCCGCACGCATCAGCAAGGTGCAATTCCCACGCCCCCTGAGTCTTACCCCCTCTCCCGATGTACTCATCGGGGGAGGGCTGGGGAGGGGGTCTTCTTGTCCAGCCGCAAATAGGTCTCCGCGAGAATTGTACAATGATTCTCCCACGAATAGCGTCGCGCCTGTGCATCGCGCATCTCCGCTCCAGGCGCCGTGGCGGGATCGTTCAGCACCCGCCCCACCCGTCGCGCCCATTCGCCCACATCGCCCACGGCGCAATAGATCGCCGCATCGCCGCCCACTTCACGCAAAACCGGAAGATCACTCGCAACCACAATCGCTCCGCACGCCAGCGCCTCGATCACGGGCAAACCAAATCCCTCCGCCTCGCTCGGTTGAAGCACGACTGCCGCGCGTCGAAACAGATGCGCCAGCTCCCTTCGATTCAACCCCCGACGCTGAAACACCTTGGTTGCAATCCCAAGCGCCTCAAGCTGCCGCCGCTGATCCCCCGTCCATTCGCCCCCCGCCTGCACCAGCCGCAGATCCGGACGATTCGCGGCCAGCGCCGCAAACACATCAAGCAGCACGTCGATCCGCTTGCGTGGAATGCAACTGCCGACGTGCAAAATGAACGGCGCATCATTCGGCAAACCCAGTTCTTTCCAAACCGCGGCCCCTTCCGCATCAATGCCTTGCCCGGCCGCTTCAGGCGTGAACTCCGGCGCAACCCCCAGGGGCGCCTGCACCAGCCGACGCGGATCAAACAGCCCATGCGCGATGATCTGTTCCTTCACGCCCTGCGTGGAATAAAACAGTACCTCCGCCTGCTGCATCCCCGTCAGGATCCGGCGCGTCATCCCGCGAAACCAGCGCGGCCGGGGGTCAGCCTTCGGATCAAGCAGACACTTGAACGTATCCAGGTCGTGGCAATACACCCCAACCCGCCCGCGCGGCAATTCATGCACAAGCTGTGAATAGCTGTGATCGACCACATGAAAATAGTCGCAGCCACCGCTCATCGCCCTCGCCCATCGCGGATAATATCGCATGCGATTCAGCAGGCGGTCCACGTTGCGCCCGCGCGCGCCCAGGCGCGAAAAACGATGGCGAAACACCGGCAGGAGCCGAGTGGCTTCAACGCGCTGGCCGGGCATCGCATTCAATCCGCCAACGAGCATCTCCCCGCATAAATCCATGCTCGCCCACCCCTCTTCCGGATAATCCACGAGCACCCCCAGGCGCAGTGCTGCCGCTTGATTCCACAAGCCTCGCGACGGCTCGCTTCGGGATTCTGGATTGACCATCGAGTCGGTCATTGTTGCTTCTTCTCCACTAGTTCATCCAGAAATTCCAGATACTGCCGCGCCACGATCGGCCAGGCAAAGTGTTCGCACGCGCGCTGGCGGCCAAGGGCCCCCAACTCCGCCCGGCGCGCAGCCGACGACAGCAACCCCTCGATCACTTTTGTCCACGCCGACTGGTCATGCTCAAACACCACCACGCCGGCTTGATCGAGCACATACGGGATCTCCCCGCTATCGCTCCCGATGACCGGCACGCCGCACGCAAACGATTCGCTGAGCATCCTTCCAAACTGCTCCCGCCACGCCGGCGTCGTCTGACTCGGGGCGCACAGCATGTCCATCGCATTCAGATGCGCCGCCACGTCGTCATGGCGAACGTTATTGCACACTTTCACGCGATCCCCGTATCGCGCGCCCCAAACGCGAAGTTCCGCTTCCATCGGTCCCGCACCCACAAACAGAGCCCGCCAGGGGGTCTTGATCGAATCGAGCGCCCCCATGAGCATCGTCAGTCCCTTTTCCGGATTGAACCGTCCAAGATACCCCACCACCGGCGGCCCATCGGTCTTCCATCCCAAGGACGTCCGCACCACCGCCCCGGCCGACGGATCCGGATGAAAGTGCTCCACATCCACGCCGATCGGAATCATCCGCATCGGACGATCCACATATCCCGCGCGCCCGCCGAGCGCCTGCGTGATCGTCGTCCCCGCCGACACCCATCCATCCGCTCGTCGCATCGAATAGCGTTCGATCGCCGAGAACGGCCAGGGATACTGCTTGGACAGATTCTGAAACGTGAAGTAAATCAGCGCGCTGCGCCGAGGGGTCCAACGCGCCACCTGCGCGCCAGCGAAAATGTACGGCTCCTCCCAACAATGCACCGCATCCCAGGAATCCGAGAGCAACCTCTTGAGCCGTCGTCCATAATAAAACACATGAATCCGCCCGGTGAGCCTCGCGGGTATCGTCCGCACAGCGCACGGCTCCCCCTCGGCCGGTTCAAACGCAACCGCCCGCAAATCACGGCGTCCCTTGAAGAGCGTCGGTGAAACCGCCGTCACCTCCCACCGTTCACCCCCCGCCCGCGCCATCTCATGCGCCAGCCGCCGATTGAGCGCCACGACATACGAATGACCAATCGAGATGAGCTTTCGTCGCACCGCCATATCGCCTGAGAACGCATCCCTTCGCTAAGACCAAAGCCACACGCCGTTTCGCACATTACCACGAACCAGCTGCGCCACCTTCACCACTGGCAGGATCGGCAGCAGCAGATTGGTCAGCACCCATTCCCGGAGCGTCACCCGACACCCTCGAAAGAGACTGACATTGTGCAGCGCCAGCCACAATACAATCGCCGCGCCCAGTCCCGCCGCCACCGGCCAAGCCCGCATCGCAAGCGCCGCCGCGAGCGCTGCGTAGAGCGCCAGATACACCCAGTGCGACCACCGCATCGCCCGCATCCCCGATGCCATGAAGCGTTCCGGATGTTTCTTGTACAAATACGGGATAAGGTTTGCCCGTTGCGCATCGTACAACATCCGCATCGGCCGGGCCTCGGGCGTCGGATGCACAACCCGCGCACCCTCCGCGTGGGGGATCGAAAATCCCGCATCGAGCACCGACCACGCAAGGTCCGAATCCTCCAGGTAAAATGGAAACGCCGGATCAAACCCCCCGACTTTCTCAAACAGCGCGCGCCGGTAAAAAATGTTGCACGTCTGATACCCGCCGGGCATCGCCAGTGTTCGCAATCCCTTGTGCGTGACGGTCGGCGGATCCATCGGCGGTATGACCTTCGCCCCTTCGATCGCCCCATGGCGCGGATCATCGAAATACGACGCCGCCCCACTGATCCACCCCGGCTCGGCCACGCAGTCATCATCCATAAACGCCAGCCACTGCCCCGTGGCGGCATTGGCGCCCGCGTTCCGCTTGGCCGCCGCGCTGAGGCGATTGGACGGCGTATCAGCCAACACTTCGCAATGGCATTTCATGACGGTAGCCGCCGCCATCTCCCTCACCACCGCAATCCCCGCATCCCCCTCGCACGCGACGACAATCACTTCCATGTCCCCTGCGGGGTAATCCTGTGCCAACAACGACTCCATCGCCCGCCGCAACATCTCCGGGCGATGATGCGTCGCCATCACCACGCTTACCCGAAGCATTTCCGCCGTCGCGTGTGGAGCCACCAATGAGACAAGCGACGCGCCTTTCATGCCTTCACCCCGTTCTCGCGCGCTTCCTCCGTCGCGCAACGCTCATACAGAGCATCCAACTGCTTTAGATGCTCCTCCAACCGATAGCGCGTCCGCAATCGCTCATGCCCCGCATGCCCGAGCCGCGTCGCCAGCTCCGCATCATGCCCCAGTCGATTCATCGCCGCCGCCAGCCCCGCCCGATCCATCACATCCACAATCAACCCCGTCGCCCCATCCTTCACCACCTCCGGCAGCGCTCCCACATTTGACGCGATGACCGCCCGCCCCCGCGCCATCGCCTCCAGGCTCACAAGCCCAAACGGTTCATGCCAGCGCGATGGAAACACCACCGCGCGCACGCCGTCGATCAACCGATCCAATGCCTCCCCCTCCACCCATCCATGAAACCGCACCCGGCCCCCCAGCCCCAGCCGCGCCGCCAATTCCCGCAATTCAACCATTTCATTCCCATCCCCCGCCACATCCAGAACCGCGCCGGGCATCACACGCTGCATTGCCTCAATCGCCCACGCCGCCCCCTTGTGCGGCGTCAATCGCCCAATAAAAGCAAACCGCGCCGGCCCTTCCGGCAGTGGTGTGATCTCCTCCACCGCCTCCGGCGCGGGCAGTTCAAGCAGATGAACGCGCCCCGCGTCATACCCCTGCCGCACCATCTGATCCCGCACAAACGCGCTCGGAACCGCAACCGGATGCGAGCCAAGCCGCGCGATCTCATCTTGCGTTGTCGCAAAGTCCTTCCGCATCGTCCCCGGCCGAATGCTCCCGCACCGATCCACCAGATACCCCCAGGCGCATCCCGCCGCGCTGTACCGCCGATTGCAAGGTCGATCCTGCCGCTTCAGATACCGCCCCCCGCTCGGACAATACGGCGAATGCGTGTGTACGCTGCGCAAGAGCGGCAACTCCCCCATCTCACACCGAATCGCGCAATGGGTATGCAACAATTCAACCTCCGCCCGTTTCGCGTGCGATACAACCGCCTGTTCGCCATCGCAGTAAATCGTCCCCTCCTTCCGATCCTTCTCCGCCACGGCCTGCGCCAGATCCAAAAACACCACCCGATGCCCCTCGGCGACCTGCCCGGCCGTCAACCGCCTTAGATACGACGCGATCCCGCCCCCCTGCCACATGTTCCGCATGTAATGCCCGATAATCATGCGCCTCGCCAATTCATAACCGCACCGCTCCCATGCGGCGCATCTCATTCATCATCGGTCCATTGTCCCGATGGCAAAAGGCCCCCGTGCCGAGCGTAGTCTCCGCGGGCGTGAACGTGATGAGCGAAACGTGATGAGTGAGAAGAGTCGCCTATCGAAGTCTTCTCACTCATCACGCTTCACTCATCACTTTTCCCCACCTGCACATCGCCTCAAACAGCGCCCTCACATCCCCCGCCGGCACGATCGCTCCCTGATCCGGCTCGCGGATATGCTCCTTCATCCCCGTCTGATCGGTGACGATCACCGGCACGCCGCACGCCATCGCCTCCATCGGCGCATAGGCGAAACCATCCTCAAAGCTCGGATGCACAAGCAGGTCTGCCTGGCGCAAACGGGGAAGCGGATCGCCGGGGGATACCTCCAGCGCGATCCGCTTTTGCCACGCGACGATGTACCGGCGCATCGCCCGCGTCTGCGTCCCCCCCACCAGCGTCAAACGGGCCGCCGGATCCTTCTCCCTCACATACCGTTCCATCGCCGCCAGCAAAACCGGAATCCCCTTCGCCACGCTCACGCTCCCCACATAAATCACGCGCAAGCCTTCACCGTCTCTCTTCCGCACCCGCGTATCGCTCGCCCCGCCCGCCGTGAACCTTTCATCCACCCGCAGCTCCACCCGCACAAGCTTCCCCTCATCCACCCCCTCCTTCACAAAGCTCGCCCACACATACCCCGACGCCACTTGAATCCGATTCGCCAGATCATATTCCCTGAGCATCTTCGCCTGCTGCCGTTTGCTCAACCATCCCCATTCACCCGCCCACTGACGCCTCGCCAGCGCATGCTGCCGCGAGATATTGTTCGCATGGCTGTTGGCGGCCACCAGCGTCAACCGCCGCCATCCGAGTTCCCGTGCCCGCCGGAACGTATGCAGCGCCTGCCCCGCAAAGCTGATCAGCTCATCAGCATCCGATTGGGGTGGTTCCAAATGCTTTGCCACGGCCACATCAAACATCTCCCCCGTCAGGTCATTTTTCCGCTGAAGGTTCCACCGCAAGGGCGTCCATCGAAACAGCGCCTCCATGACCCGCCGCGGAATAACCGTCGCCACGGCTTCATCCCCCCCACTCGCCGCAAAGCAAAAATACCGCGCGAGCTCCCCGGCGCTTCGCGCATCCTCCACCAATTGTGCCAAATGCACCCCCAGCCCCCCATTCCCAATCTCCGCCGCACAGCAAATCGTCTTCATTGGCTTCTCCCTTGCTCTTCACGGCCTACCGCCTGCTCCATTAGCCCAACTCGCCGGTCGATCCTGCCGAACATACTATCGGCGGAACCGTTGCGCCCCTTCCCCGGACGCGGCGGGTCTGATAACAGCAGAATAATGCCCACACCCCCTTACACCCTCGCCGATCTCCCCACGCCGCCGCTCGGAAAAACCGGCTGGCCGTGGACCATCGCCGCCCCTCCACTCCCACCATCCCCGCCCGACGCCAATCATTGGCCGCGCATCAGCATCGTCACGCCATCATTCAACCAGGCCGACTATCTTGAGGAAACCCTCCGCTCCGTCCTCCTCCAAGGCTATCCCAACCTCCAAACCCTCATCATCGATGGCGCCAGCGCCGACGCCACCCGCGACATCCTCGCCCGCTATGAACCGTTTCTTGATTACGTCGTCAGCGAAAGAGACCGCGGGCAATCCCACGCCCTCAACAAAGGCCTCGCCCGCGCCGACGGCGACCTGATCGGCTGGCAAAACTCCGATGACTTCTACGCCACCGGTGCCTTGCGACAGGCCGCCGAGTCATGGCTCGCCATGGGCAAGCCCGATGTCCTCTTCGGCCAGTGCCATCTCGTAGACAGCGACTCCCACATCACCGGCTCATACCCCACCACCCCCTTCGACATGCACCGCATGTTCCCCTACGCCAACATGTTCAACCAGTCGATGTTCATCGCGGCAAGCCGCCTGCTTGAGGATGCATACCCCATCGACGAGGATTTCCACCACTGCATGGATTATGAACTGTTCTGGCGGCTGATCCTCAAGGGATGTCGTTTTGAATATGTCCCCCAAATCGATGCCTTCTTCCGTCTGCATAGCCAGGCCAAAGGCTCAACCCAGAACGATGTGGCGGCGCGGGAATTCTTTGCGATCTATCAAATGCTCCACCGCCGCCCCGACCTCCCCGACTCCGCGCGCCAACGCGCCCTCGCCTCCATGCGCGGCCTGTGCATCGATCATTTCGGCAAACAACGCTGGGAGCTCTTCCACGAACAAGTCAGCCAACTCAAACACTCCTCCGGCTGGATCAGCCTCGGTCCCCGCGTCATGATGCGGCACCTGCTCACCCTCCTCGGCGACGCCACCACCGATCGCCTGCTCGCGCTGCGACGAAAAGCACCCCTGAAATGACAACCGGCCTCTCCCCTCACCGCGCGAATCACTCCTCGTAGGGTCCGCCCCGCGGACCTTGATACCGCACGACGGAACGGTCCGCGGGGCGGACCCTACAGTTTCTTATCCCTCCCCCGGTATGTCCGGGGGAGGGTTGGGGAGGGGGTCTATCAATGACGCGCGGCTACGGCGTGCGAACATCAATACTCATACGGTGACACGCGGACCTGGTTGAACCGGTCGCTCGTCACCGTCTCGCCATGTCCATCAACAAACGTCACATTGATCTTCCCCCGCTTGGCCGAGTTGCTTGAATTGTTGCCGCCATGGCGGGTGTAGGGAATGCGGCCTTGCAACCACCCTGTCACCGCAATCCCCGACAGCTTGCCCATGTCCGCCTGCGGCGCGCCGCCGCCGGTCATGTAGTTGGTTGTGTAATAGAGCGCATCGTTGTGATCAAGTCCGTTGTTGATGTTGCCAAAATTGTCGAACGGGCGGGTGCCGCAATCGGCAAAGAGCAGCACCTCGGTCGGATGCACAACCTTGCTCAACTTGCAATCCAGCGGAACGCCCTGCGGCGGCCCGTACACGCTCACGGCGTCGTAGGGTCCAAAATGTCCGTAGCCATCCGAACCCACCACGCATGTGATGTCCGCGTTGATGCCATATGAAATCGGATAGTAACCATTGTAGTAAGTCACATTGTTCCAGAGGATGTATCCCGGACCGGTTCCAAAATTGGTGGCTTCCCCGATATTCAGCGCACTGTCACTCGGACAGCGAAATACCTTGCTCTTCTGCTCCGGCGCGGTCAGAAACGTGTCATCAGCGCCGCCTCCCATGTAAGGGAGCAACGAGCTGGCCCAATCGTTGACTTGGTATCCAAATGTTGCCCCCGCGTTGTCGTGATAGGCGAACTTCCGCCGGTTCGGATCCGCCTGCTTGGCCCACACATCATCCGAGCACGTCGGCAGATACCCGCCATGTTCCTGTGCGAACAGCAGCGCCGCCAGCGCCAGTTGCCGTTGGTTGGACAGGCAGACCGCCTGGTTGGCCGCCTCGCGGGCCTTGTTCAGGGCCGGGAGCAGGATCGAGATGAGCAGTGCGATGATCCCGATGACCACCAGCAATTCCACGAGTGTGAACCCACCCCCGCCGCCACGCCGCGTGATATGATTCTTTCGCATAGGGCACCTCAAAAAGTGATCGATGTGTTCATGCCGGCGACTTGTCGCCGCTCACCTCGCCTCGGCCGGTCTCCTTGCCGCGGCGAATCAAAAGCAACCCCGACAACCCCAGCACCCAGAACATCGCCGGTTCCGGCACGCTGCTCGTCAAACCCCGGTAATAGTCCACCGTTCCCTGCGACACGAGCGCCCCGCCGCCGGGGTTGGTCATCCCACTGCCGAGTAATTGATCCAACTCCATTCCTAGCGCCGTCCAGTCCGCGAACGTCATCCGGCCATCGCCGTTGTAGTCGGCGGCCGCGTAAAACTGGTTGCCATTGCTCTTGATCGCATCATACAGCGCCAGCACGTCGTTCCCCTCCAAATACCCATCCGGCGTGCTCTGAAATTGCCCAAGAATATCCCCCATCGCCGCGCCGATCGGGCTGTCGCTCGTATTGATCCCCGCGAAGCGCTGGATGTTGTAATTCCCCGTGATCTCATACGTCACGACCGTCAACACATGGTTCCCCTTGGTCAGATCACCAAAGTATTGCTTGAACAAATCCCGGTCGATCATCTGCGACTGGTTCCCGCCGCCCACCATCGACAGAATCTGCTGATTGCCGACCGCCTCGGGCAGATCAAGAAAAACATGCACGCTGTCGGCCGTCTGATCGACCGATTTGATCCAGAAATCCCGCCGCTCCGGATGGCTCACGCCGTTGTCGATCACGATATGGGTCGAATCAACTGCCGAAATCGGCGGCAGGCGATCGACATAAATGCTCTCATGCCAATCCGTATACACCGCCGGGCCGCCGTCATCCCGATGTCGAAACGCCAGCACCTGGATGTAATGCATCCCTTCCGACAATCCCGTCGTGTTGATCGTCTGCACAAACTGCCCAGCCCCGCCAGCGCCGTTGTTGGCGAAATAACCGGGGTTGTGGACTTCCGTGAACTGCTCGTATCCATACTGCACCGAGTCGGGATTGGTGAAATCGACATACCCGTTGCCGTTGACGTCCCGCCCGCCATCAAGCCGAAGCAGCGCGTTGTCCCCGTCGGCGTAATGGTCGCGCAGCGAATCGAGCCCCAGCAACTTCACCGCCACCGTATCGAGCTTCACCTGAAAGCTGTTCCCCGTGACGACGTTGATGTCGCTCAGCCGCGTCACCGCATTATCGTGAACGAGGTTCGCCGACGTCTGCCCGTCCGGCGTATGCCCCGCGAGCACCTGCGACACCCCCGTCAGCGACACCGACCCCTGCGGCGTCGGCAACCCGTACACCAGGTATCCATGATCCCCGCCGTTGTTCGGCAGGAACGACACGTTCACCTTCGACGGGCCGTTGTAAGAGTCATTGGTCACCGTCAACACCTGCGGCGCGCCGTACTGCGCCGCATTCCCCGTCTGTTCAACCAGATAGGTGCCATACGGAAAGCTGACGTTGATCGTTTGGTTGTCGTAAAAATTGTCCAGCCGATTGCTCAGCAGCACGAGCGCCGATCCTTCGCGTTCAAAGGCGAAGCTCTCCTTGCTGATGTACTGCGGGAGATAATTGCCGCGCCCATATCGATTGCGAAGATCGACCAGCGTGCTGATGGCGTCGCCGTATGTTCCGCCCAGCGCGTCGCCCCGTCCATCTTTGGGGAAATCGCGCTCGATCCCAAACTCATGGGCATTGAAATAGACGACCGAATTCCCCGGCGTCATCAGCGTGTACGCGTACGCCACCGTCCCCAGTTGCGGCGCGAAGTTGTCCTGGTTCGAGACGAACTTCACCCCGCCGCTGCCGTCAAGCTTCCCGTTGTCGTGATAATCGTAGCTTCGCGGCGGTTGATTGTTCATGTCAAACGGATTGCCGACGATGTTCCGCCAGTCATTCTGGTATCCGTTGCCCGTCAGGTTGTCCCGCAGCGCGAAATACAGCGGAAAATCAAGCACATCGCGATTGCCGCCGATCGTCCCCGGATCGTTCGGATCGATGTTCTTCTTCACATACTGATCGAGCAAGCCGTAATTGCCATCGTACGCTTCGCTGAATGAAAAAACCTGCTGCTGTTGCCCGTTGAGCAGCGTCCGCGTCGAGGCGCGATAGACCGATCGATCAAACGCGTTGAGGATGCCCGGCGGCATGTTCTTGGCCGCGTCGATGCGGAACCCGTCGATGCCGATCGTCTGCACCATCCACTGCGTATTGCGCATGAGGTACCCGGTCGACGTCTCCGGCGTCGCCTCCCCCCCGGCCGGGTTCGATGGATTGAACGGATAGATCGGAATGTCGTGCTCGCCGGTCGTCGGGTCATAGACCATGATCGGCTGCTGCGTCCGATCCGGATAAAACCTGGCATTGGCCGGGTCGGGCACGTTCGCCAACTTGCCGTTCCAGGGCACAGTCCCCGCCGGAAGATTGCGCGGGTCATTCGGATCGACCGGGCTGCGGATGAAGTAGTATTGCTTGTCCTGGTTGATGTCGATCAGCCCCGCCAGGCGCATGTTCCAATCACCCCCTTCAAACGCCCCGTGATAATCCCCATCGATGTCGTTGATCCCCTGCTGGTTGTACCCGGGCGCGTTCGGGTCGGAGGTCTGAAGCGTCAGCGCCAAGCCCGGATACCCGCCCGACGCGGCAAACCCGGCCGTCCCCATGTCGGCAAACCCGCTGTGGTTCCACACCACATCGACATACGCCGATCCCCCGATCTGGTGCATCGCCCCCACCATCGCCTTGAGCCCCGTCTCCGTCCCATATAAGGTCGGCCGGCCGGGCGAGCCCAGGTCAAATCGATCATACTGGTCATACCCCACCGACTGATCCCCCGACTCCGCCCGACCCGGCGGCGGCAAATACACGCTCCCGTAACCGGCCGCGAAAATGTCCGCCATCCGCTTTTCAATCGTCGCGTACGATCCTTCAAAATATTGAAGGATCACCGGCGCCGACACGTCGCCTGCCCGTGTCGGCGCCGCAAAGATCCCGCTCAGGGCGATCGCCACGCCCGCCGCCGCCAGGCCAATCGCCCGTCGGCCTCGTGCATGGCGACCCCGGGCCGCCATTCGTGAACCCGCCGGTCGGCCATGTCGCGCTGTGAATGAACAATACATCTTCATCATTCGCAACCACTATTGGACGCACCCCGCTGATCCACCACCGGGCCCGGCCGGCTCCGCCGGGCCCGCCGCCTTTCATTCAACGACGCCGACGACCAACCATGAACGCGCCTGCCAGCCCAAGCAAGCTCAAAGATGCCGGTTCGGGAACCACCGTATATGTTGAAACATGCGTTCCCGAATCGTATGCAACGTTCCAACCGGACGAGGCTTGGCTGGAATTGGAGAGAGCATCGTTCGCGCCATTACCTGAGTTATCTCCGGAGGAATAGACATCGAACGTGAAGGTGTTGCCGTTCACAAGACCCAGGGTGGCAAGCGGGATGCTCCACTGGACCGTGCCCGTACTAGCGCCTGTTAGATCCTGACTAGGCGTACCGGAATTGAGTTGAGTCCAACCTCCCACGCCGTCAGTGTGGAAGAGTTGAACACCGCCGCCGCTGTCAACCCAACTTCCGAGCCAATAGTCCGTACCTGGCATCGTGATGGCGCGACCCCAGGCGTTCGACGCGCCGTCGCCTCCGGTGGCGGTATCGAACGCCATCATGTACTTCGGCCAGTCATTCGGTGAGACAATGCTCGCGTTCACATTCAACGTTACATTGAGATTGGTGGCGTCATTCGTGACCGTGACAGAGGTGATGTCGCGCTGTCCGGTCGCGTCGAAATTTTCACCCGTCGCGTCGGTGTAGACGCTGGCCCCGGCGGCCGCAGCGAAAACGCCGACAGCCACGACGGCCACTGCCTTGCTTACCACATTACGCATACCTGCCTCCTTTAAGATGGAGTTCTCCAACTCACTGACCGTCGCCGTGCCCGGCAACGATCCGCAGCCGCCTGAGATCAATCACACCGACCGATCTCGAAATGAGGCGCCGCCTGCACTGCATTTCTACTGTTTAACCGGTTAACCTGTTCCTGTCAACGAAAATCTTTTCGCTCATTCTCGAATTTTCAACCCCTCTTGGGACATTACACGTCCTGGCTGTAAAGGGTCCGTTGCATCATCTTTTAGATTACACCGCTTTCAAGCACTGTCAATTTTAATCAGAACCCTCAGAGCGACCAATTTCATCAAAATTGTGTTGACTCTTGTTTAACAATCTGTCAAACTAGTTAACCGTATCGCAGATTATTTGCTGGCAAGCGGCCGTAAAACCTTGTATTCGTTGAAGCAACGGCAAATTTTCAGGTCGGTATTATCGGACGATTGGACAATACCCCATGCGAAGCAAAACCCTTGAGCCTCACGATCCCCCCCGCGAATTGCTCGGACAATCCCACTCATCCGACTCACCCCGCCCCATTCCCCCGGCCATCCGCCCCACTGGCAAGGTCAACATCGGTGCTGTCGCCAAGGAAGCGCAGGTCTCCGTCGCGACCGTCTCGATGGTGCTCAACAACAACCCCCGTATCAGCCGGACCACCCAAATCCGCGTCCAGCAGGTCATGGATCGCCTGGGTTATCGGCCCAACCGCCTGGCGCAAAGCCTTTCAAGCAAATATACGCAGGTGCTGGCTGTCCTGCTGCCGCCCCTGCGCCGCGGGTTCGGCGACCCCTACTTCGGGGAGCTCATCAGCGGCATCTGCGACCGGGCCGGCAAGCTCGGCTACAAGGTGATGCTCGAACAAGCCAAGCCCGACTTCATCAAGGAAAAGCAGCACCTGGAGATCTTCGAACGCCGCTACGTCGACGGCCTGCTTTGCCTGGGCATGAGCGATCGTCACGCCTTCCTGGGCGATTTTGCCGACCACCGCTGCCCCGTCGTCGTGGTCGACAACTATTTCCCCCAGTGGAAGCTCGATTACGTCGTCAGCGATTACAAAACCGGCACTGAGCAGGCGATGAACTACCTGCTGCAACTGGGGCATCGGAAAATCGCGTTGATCACCGCCGCCCAGGAGATCACGACCAGCCGCGACCTGCTCTCCGTCTTCCGCGCCAAGCTGGCGCAAGCCGGCCTGCACGAGGAGATGGACATCATCGCCGACGGCAAGTTCACCGAGGAAGGGGGCGCTGAGGCCGCCGGCGTGCTGCTCGAGCGCCACCCCGACCTCACCGCCCTCGTCGCCGGCAACACCAAAATGGCCCTCGGCGCCATGCACAAACTGACCCATTCAAAGAAGCGCATCCCCGAGGATGTCTCGGTCGTTGGATTTGATGACCTGCGCCACAGCGCCTTCGTCACCCCCGCGCTGACGACGGTGCATCTTCCGTTGTACGAGGTCGGCGCGCGGGCATGCTCGCGGCTCATCGAACGCGTTCATGGCGCCAAGGACGCCGTCGCCGACACCCTTGGCACGCATCTGGTCGTCCGCGAATCAACCGCGATGGCATCCACCGTGCACCGGTAAGTGATTCTGAACGGTTTTACCACTTTCACATTTTTCAAACCCAGGACCCCCATGACGCTCCCCTCTCTCTGGTTGCATCAAACGCGACACTGGATGGTCCGGATCCTGCCCTGGGCCATGCTTTTGGGGGCCGGCGCCTGCAACGCCGAGCACCGCGAGCTTGCCCCCGCGACCGCGCCCGCCAGCGAGGTTGCGCCGGCCACCGAGCCGACGGCGCTCGTCCAGCCGATCCCCGCCGGGCAACCCGCCTCCGCCTCCGCTCCCCACCGCTTCGTTTATTATCCCCCCGTCGGTCAAACACCCGCGGCCATTTATCTCGCAGGCAGTTTCAACGGCTGGTCCAACAACGCCACGCCGATGGAGCGGACCGACGACGGCGGGTTCGTCGCCGAACCCGCGCTTCCCAATGGCGTCTATCAATACAAGTTCATCGTCGATGGCCAATGGACCAACGACCCGGCCAGTGACAAGGACCTCGAGGAGACCGACGGCTACGGCGGCCACAATTCAGCCGTCCTCATCGGCCCCGATGGCCGCACCCTGCCATCGGCCAAAGACAACGAAATCGATCCCGCCGGCATCGCCCACCATCCCGCGTCCGATGGCGACTGTGATGTCGTCGCCCCCACGCTCCTCCGCATCGGATTGCGCACGCAGGCGGGCGATGTCCAACAAGTCACCGCGCTCGTCCGCGATGTGCCGGCGGCGGATGCCCGCGGCGATGACACCCGCGATGCCGCCAACGCGTTGAACCCCTGGCGTCGCGTCCCCCTCTACAAGATTCAAACCCGATGGGGCTTCGACCGCTACGGCGCGATCTTCACGACCAGCGCCCCGGCCGTTCAATACATCTTCGAATTGACCGACGGCAGCGCCAAATACTACCTCGCGTCGGGGATGCTCTATTCCGTCGAATCCAACGCGGCGGCCAAGGCGTACGACCGCGCGATGACGACGACGTTCGTCACCCCCGACTGGTCCAAGCACGCCGTCTGGTATCAAATCTTCCCCGAGCGTTTCCGCAACGGCGATCCAGCCAACGATCCCGACCACACCCAGCGATGGACAAGCAACTGGTGGTCGAAGCTGCCGGGAGAAACGGGCAAGCTCTATCACGATGTCTGGTCCCGCCGTTACGGCGGTGACCTGCAGGGCGTCCTCGAAGAACTCCCTTATCTCCGTCGCCTCGGCGTGACGGCCATTTATTTCAACCCCCTCTTTCAGGCCGCCGACCTGCACAAATATGACACCTCCGACTACCGCCACATCGACGAGCACTTCGGCTTCAAAGGGGACATCGCCGAATTGAAAGGTGAAACCGAAGACCCGGCAACCTGGCAATGGAGCCGAAGCGACAAGCTGTTCCTTCACTTCCTCGAGGAGGCCCATCGTCAGGGATTCAAGGTCATCATCGACGGCGTGTTCAACCACGTCGGCCGGAAGTTCTGGGCATTCGAGGATGTCCTCAAAAACGGCAAGGCAAGCCCCTACGCCGGTTGGTTTGAGATCACCGACTGGGGCACCGGCGGCGAGCCCGGCAAGCCCGGCGGCATCCAATGGAAAGCCTGGGATGGCCCCAACGGCTGGCTGCCCGATTTCAAAAAGGACCCCGTCCTCGGCATCGCCCATGGCCCGCGGGAACACCTCTTCGCCATCACCAAACGCTGGCTGGCCCCCGACGGCGACCCCTCACGCGGCGTCGACGGCTTCCGCCTCGACGCGGCCAACGAAGTCCCCCACCCGTTCTGGATCGAGTGGCGAAAGCTCGTCAAGGGGATCAACCCCGACGCCTACATCGTCGGTGAAATCTGGAACAACGCCACGCCCTGGCTCGGCGGCGATCAGTTCGACGCCGTGATGAACTACCCCTTCGCCATCGCCATGCAGGGATTCTTCGTCAATCAAAAAACCGCCCTCTCCCCCACCACCTTCAACGGCCGCCTGGCCGACATCGCCTACGGTTATCCGTACCAGTCATCCCTGGCGATGCAGAACCTCCTCGACAGCCACGACACAGATCGCTTTGCCTCCTCGATCGTCAATCCCGATCTCCCCTATGACGGCGCCAACCGCATCCAGGACAACGGTCCGAATTACAACCCCCGCAAACCCACGAGCGTCGAATGGCAACGGATGCGCCAGGCGCTGGTCGTTCAGATGACCTGGGTCGGCGCGCCGATGATTTATTACGGTGACGAAGCCGGAATGTGGTCACCGGATGACCCCAGTAACCGTCAGCCGATGGTCTGGAAGGATCTGGAGCCTTACGATGATCCGCAGGTCAGCTTCAACCAGGAGCAGTTCAACGCCTACCAGCGACTGATCGCGATCCGTCATCGCCTCAATGCGCCGCTGGCGACCGGGATGTATCGGCCATTGGTCATGGATGATTCGCGCGGCCTGTTCGCCTTCAGCCGGGAGATCGGCGATGAAACCGTGATCGTCGCCATCAACCGTTCGGATCGCGCCCAGAAAATGGTGATCCCCGTGGCGTCAAACGTGACCGGCCCGCTGATCAACTGGCTCGATCCGCACACCACCGCGCTGGACGCGGCCGGTCAGGCCATCAACGCCCGCCCGAGCTTGCAGGCGGTCAATGGCACACGCCGCCACGCCGTCTTGCGCGGAACCTGCACCATTACCCTGCCCGCGTGGGGCTCGGCCGTGTTGTCGCAATCACCCGTCCCGAACGCCGCCAAGCCATGAAGCGCCTGCCCCTCATCGGTTGCGTGTGGCTGCTCACGGCGGCGGCCGGGGTATAATGCCCATCATGGATGACTTGGATCGACAACTGGCCGCGCGGGACCGCTTCAAGCGAAGTCGCGCATCAGCGATGACATACGAGCAGCGCCTCGCGCGAATGCTCGAACTTCAGGAGACGAGCCGCCGCCTCTTGCGCGCTTCACCGTCAGGATACGCGCGTTTTCTTCGTCGCAACTACAAGGCCCGCGCCATCCAACTCCCCGACATTGCAGGCGACCATGCCGGATGAGCTGCGTTTGTACAAGGGGCTCGCACTCCCATGCGCCGTCGGTCAATCGGCCGGTTGACGGAAGAAGATGAATGCGATGAAGGTCAGCGCGACGGCGATGGCGAAGGCGAACATTTCCGCGCCCAGGCCGCCGGCGCCGGCGGTGAACTCGTGGCCGATGACCGCGATCGCGGCGGCGAGCCATCCGAGCAGGGAGAGGATCACGCCGCGGAAAAAGCTCAAGGCGAGCAGGATCAATCCCGCGACGGCGGTATGAAAGCCACCCAGCCGCTGGGTGACCGCCTGCGGCACGAGCGGGATCGACAACTCGCGGGCCGAACGGCTGACCTCATCGCCGTAGTTGCGGATTTCGATTGCGCGATCCATCACCTGTTTGCCGCTCGTCGGCGGCTCGACGCGCGAGGCAGACCAGAGATTGGCGAACCCGCGCTGCGCGACCTGTTTGTTTTGATAGAGCCACAACGTGAAACACGCGAGCAGCACGATCGCGGCGGCGAAACGCATCGGCGGACCGATGATCCATTCAGCCGGCCCGCCGTAGCGACGGCTCAGATACGCTTCATGGTGGCGCGAGACATGCTTTGGTTCGCCGCCGGCGTCAAAGAGCTTGTCGAAGTTGAGCGAGGCGGCGTCGGTGGCTTCGGAGGCGGCGCGGCTTGGTGAATGGCGCAGCTCCGCAGCCTTGGCAACCATCGCCTCGGCGCGGCGCTTGGCCTTTTGTCGGGCGTGCATCGCATCGACGCCGGACGCTTCCAGCCCCTTGGTCTCCACAACCTGAAGGACACGGCGGGTGGCCGCCTCGCGGCGCTCGGCTTCCTGTCGATCCACCCAGGCGATCACCCCGTCACGCCATCCCCGGAAGCGCGGACGCGGCCGGCCACGCTCATCGGAACCCCAGCGCAGCCGGGCATCGATCTTGGCCTCGTAACCAAACAACGCCTCGTAGAATCCTTCCCAGCGGTCGCCGGCGTATTTGCAGACGAAGTGATGAATCGCGTTTTCATCCATCCCCCGCGAGCGCATCTGTCGGAGGAGCATCCGCGTGCGCTCAAGCGACCCGGACTGAGCGCGGGCCAGGGGACGATCGACCATCCAATGAAAAGCAACGGCGGCGGCGATCGCCAGCACCGCAAACGCCAGCCACACCCATAACCAGTCAAGGACGAACAGGATCGTCACGATCAGGATCACCGCGACGATGCCCTTGATCCAATCGCGCCAGCCGCTGTGCCACGCCCACAGACGCGCCTTTCGGAAGAGCACCGTGCGATCCAGCACCCCGCTGATGGCGAAGTATGCCGCGACGGTCATCACGGAAAAGCCAAAGGCGGCGGCGGCGATCAAGACGAACAGCGCCCCCAGGAAAACGCCGATCAACTTTGGCCGCATACCCGCCAGCGGCGCATCGTGGTAGGTCGCCACACAATCTTCGAGGATGTGTATGTGATCCTCGCGGGCGTGGACCGGCTGGCTGCCGTCGATGCCAAGGAACTCCTCGAGCGCCGCGATGACGGAGGCGATGTCCTTGTAGCGATTCTCAGGGCGCTTGGCCATCATCTTGAGCACGATGGCCGAGAGGGATTCGGGAACGCGCTTGGCGAGTTGATCAGGCGGAACCGGCGATTCGGAGGCATGCTTGGCGATCACCTCGGCGGCGGTGGAACCGGTGAATGGCGGCTGCGCGGTGAGCAACGCATAGAGCGTGCAGCCGAGGGAATAGATGTCCGCCCGGGCATCGACGTTGGCGGCGTCCTTCGCCTGCTCGGGGGGCATGTACAAGGGGGTGCCCATCGCCGAGTTATGCCTCGTGGTGTGGGCGCCCGCGTGTTCATCGCCGTGTTCTTCGGCGTGCGAGGATTGCCGCTTGCCGGGAAGCGTCTCCAAAGACCCGGGTGTTTTCACCAATCCCAGGTCGGCGACTTTGACAAGCCCCTCATCATTGAGCAGCAGATTTTCCGGCTTGATGTCGCGGTGGATCATGCCGCGATCGTGCGCGAACTTCAGCCCGCGGGCCGCCTGGAGAATGTAGTTGACCGCCACTTCGGCTTCGAGCCGACCATGCTGGCGCACGAGCCCGGCGAGGGTTTGACCGGGCACAAACTCCATGCTGTAAAAATGGGTTTGCTCTTGCGCGCCGATGTCGTGGATCTGGACGACGTTGTGATGGACCAGTTGCGCGGCGGCATAGGCCTCGCGGGTGAAGCGGGCGACGAACTGCGCATCTCCGGCCCACTGCGGATGAAGCACCTTCACGGCGACGTTGCGATCCAGCGACATCTGACGGGCGAGATAGACCGCGCCCATGCCCCCTTGGCCGAGGCGTTGGAGCAGTTGGTAGCCGCCGAGCGTTTGATGGACGACATCGACGACGGGGCCTTGTGCGCCGGCCGTGGAGGCGCCGGGCAGCTGGTGCGCCGCGCGGTTATGATCTTCGGGTATCGCCGCAGTGGCGGCGGGGTCGGCGTATCGCTGCGTAGCGCTATGGGCGGGCGGCGGCATTGTTGCTTGAGTGATCCGCGCAGCAGGCGCGCTGGTCGCGGCGGCGTTGCCCGTGACGTGCGGGCGCGTGTTGTCGGCGACATGCGGGATCGCATCATCGGCATCGGCGCCGACCGCCGCGCCATCGAAGTCGACGCCGCCGGGCGTCGGCGGCGGAATCGTAGCGGCGGTGGGCCGCCCTTCCGCCAACCCGTGACCGACCGGCGCCCCCGTGAGCGATTCGTCGCGATCATCGATCCCAAGAACCGCGGCGATCCTGGCGTCGATCTGATCCTCGTCGGGCGCAAGCGCCAACTCGGCCACGACCGGCGCGGCGCCGGCCTGGGCGGGGATGGTCAGGACAAAACGAAGCTGACACTTGGGGCACGATGGCGTAAATCGGCCGGGCTTCGCGCCGCGCACCTCCATGCCGTGCTGACAATATGGACACCGGATCGCCACTGGGCCTCCTGCGTCGTCTGACACGTCCCGGCTCCGACGGACGTGCTGTCTGATGGATTTACTTTAAAGGCGGGGATGGGCATAAGCAATAGTTTGTTATTATCGTGGTTGGGGAAGGGGTTCGTTTGGGGAATGGGGATGAAGCCCGTAGAGTCCGCAGCCCCCTGCGGACTTTTTGCGCCGCGCCGCGTTCCGGCGGTTTGATCCATTCCCGGTGAATTGGTCCGCACGGAGTGCGGACACTACGAAACTATGCCCCTCCCCCGCGCCCACCATTCGTGGGGAAGCCCGCCCTTACGGCCGACGGGGGTGCTCCAAGGACGCGGTGGATGAGTTTGTTGAACTGTTGGAGATCCGGGATGCCGACATGGGCGGCGACGGACTTGATGGGGAGGCGCGTGTGTTGGAGGAGATCGCGGGCCCGGTCGACGCGTCGGCGGGCGATGTGGGTGGCGATCGTCGTGCCAGTGGCTGAACGGAAAAGGCGAGTCAGGTGATTGTGGGAAAGATCGAGTTCGCGGGCGAGGTCGGGAACGTAAATGGGACGGGCAAGACGGAGTTCGATCAGTTCCAGCGCCCGGCGAACGGCCGGATGGGGCGCGCCGGGCGCGGGGTGGGATGACGCGGCGCGATGGTCGGCGGTGGAGGCATCACCCAACCGCCACAGGAGGTCGCACAGGCGCACCGAGGCACGGGCGGGATTGGTGGGGTGCCACGCGACCAATTGTTCCATCTGTTTATAGAGCGATGCGAAGGACTGCCCAAGGTCCTGCATGACGGGGAGGCTGGCGGGGGCGGGGGATGATGACGGCGTTGGGGTGAAATGCGCGCAGGCGTGTACGCTGAGTCCTTCGTAATGATACTCGAGGTCGGCATCGGGCGCCAGAAAGCTGGCGCGGCCGGGCTGGATGTCGTGCCACTGGTCATCGACGCGAAGGCGCCCCCGATAGCGGTAGAGATGAAGGCTCCAGATGCCGAGGGGCGCATATTTTTCGACGCGGACGTGGCCGTGGGTGTTGATGCCGGCATGACGAATGAGGGGCATGGCGGCAAGGTTGATGACGCTGCGCCGGGGGGAGACGTACATGGTGATTATTTACCAGTGATGGTGAATAAACACAATTGTGGATCAGATGCTTGTTTGGAAGCATATGCACAAGAAAGGATATCAAATGACCACGACCTTCAAGGAGCCATTGTTGCGGACCGGGAGCGGAAGCCTGTCACGGGAGCAGGTGGCGCATTATGACAGGGAGGGGTATTTGGTGCTGGGGGATTTTTTGAGTGAGCAGGAACTGGCGCCCTGTCGCGCGGCGATGAATGCGAGGGTGGATTTCATCGCCGGGGAGTTGCTGCAAAACGGGCTGATCCAGGACAAGTTCGAAAATGAGCCGTTCAAATATCGGCTGGCGAAGATGTTTGCAGATTTGACGGACCAGGACTTTCTGAAATACGGGCGGAGCTGGCGAGACCGGCATGAGGGGTATTTCGATCTTCTTTCCAATGTGAAAATATTGGATGCGGTTGAAAGTTTGATAGGTCCAGAGATTTTCTCGAATCCGGTTTATAACACGCGGCCAAAGGTTCCGAAGGTGGCGGCGGGCGCGGTTCCGTGGCATCAGGATAAGAGCTATTGGCCGAACGCCAATTCCAACCCGGTGATCACGGTGTGGATTCCGCTGCTCGATGCGACGCTGGAGAATGGGTGTCTGCACATCATCCCCGGGACGCATCGCAAGAGAATGATCGAGCATGGCACCGAATCGTATTCGGGGACCAGCTACACGGAAACGAATCCAGACGCGGTGGCCGCAATGCGGCGCAAGCGGGAAATTCTGCCTCTGCCGGTGACGGCGGGAAGCGCAATTTTGTTCAATGATCGATTGCTGCACATGTCCACGCCGAACAACAGCGACCATGTGCGATGGAGCGTGGATCTGCGCTATCAGCCGACAGACCAGGATCCGATGCCCGAGTATGGACTGGGGTTCTTGGCGCGAAGCCGCGCGCAGCCGGGGCGCGTGACGACGCTGGCTGACTGGTTGGCGGATCGGACTGAGCATGGTGAGGCGGGATGAGGGAGATTCATTGGGTGGACACGACAGCACGCAAGGGCGTCGCACACAATAAGGGGACATCACCCTTTTTCGGCTATCCAATAAGGGGACATCACTCTTTTCAATCTTTCTTTGGTCTGCCCCGAAGCCTTGAGGGGGTTTCAAGATCGATTCGTCCCCGCGCATCATCCCGACGCGGGTGAAGATACGGGCGACAATCGTTCGCCATGAGGCACCGCGCCGGAAGGTCCGTGGGATCGCGTTGAACCCCCTCGGCAAGCACACACCCACAGGAATCACAATCACCGCGCTTGCGGAAAGGCTTCATCCGCCCATTGCTCCGAAGCAACCCGTGATAAACCAAGCCGACTTCGACAGTCCTTGGGATACGCGACATCGCCACAGGCCATCATTGCGGCCGGCGGTCGCCATAAAAAAGTGATGTCCCCTTTTAGTGGATGCCTCATAAAAGAGTGATGTCCCCTTTTAGTGGATGCCCATAAAAGAGTGATGTCCCCTTTTAGTGGATGTCAATGCCAACAATGAGTAATATCCCCTTCTGGCAGATGGGCCACGAGGGCTGCCGCTGTATACTATGGGCGGGGGTGCGACGGCTGGGTTCAGGGGCTTTTGATTGGAGCATGACATGCAGCGGATGATGGCATGGGGCGTTGTGGGAGTGATGATGGCTGCAATGG
>CAYTAP010000014.1:0-10076 GCA_964435775.1 uncultured Tepidisphaeraceae bacterium | reverse complement strand
GGGGGGGGAGGGGGGGGGGGGGGGGGGGGGGGAGGGGGGGGGGGGGGGGGGTGATGGGGCGCGAGCGGGCGGAGTATATGCCCGGTGGACGAACGGGCCATCACATCGCGATGATTATTTCCCGCTGGCAGTATGGCTGCAGGATCCGGCGTATGCCGCGCAATGGAAGAAGGCGGGGATCAACCTATACATCGGGCTGTGGAAGGGACCGACGATCAAGCAGCTTGATGCGCTGCGGGCGGCGGGGATGCAGACGATTTGCGAGCAAAACGAGGTGGCGCTCAAATATGACAAAACCCTCCCCGATGGTCGGCCGGTGATTGTGGGGTGGCTGCTGCCGGATGAACCGGACAATGCGCAGTCGAATGGCAAGGGAGGGTATGGGCCACCGACCCGGCCGGGAGAGATTCAGGCGCTGGCGGATCGATATCGCAAAAGGGATGGGAGTCGGCCGGTGTTGCTGGGATTGGGACAGGGAATCGCCTGGGATGCGATGACATGGAGGGGACAAGGCGGCAAGATCGTTCCGGAACACGATTATCCGCAATATCTGAAGGCGTGCGACATCGCGGCGTTTGACGTGTATCCGGTCGCATCCGACTCGGCGGAGATTCATGGCAAGCTGTGGCGGGTGGCGCTGGGGGTGGATCGGCTGAAACGATTCGCGCCGCCGGGAACGATCATCTGGAATCACATCGAGACTGGCGACATCGGCGCCCGCGGGCCGGATCACACCCCAAGCCCGGCGCAGATCAAGGCGGAGGTATGGATGTCGATCATCCACGGGTCACGGGGAATCGATTATTTCATCCATGGGAAATCGTCGGCCGGGAAGTTTGATCATCTTGCGTTGATGCGGCCGGAACATGCCGGACAACTGGCGGCGTTGGCCGCGATGAACCGGCAAATCCAGCAACTGGCGGCGGTGATCAACAGCCCGGCGACGGCCGATGCCGTGAGTGTTTCGTCGGCGGACGGGGAGACCGATGTGGACATCATGGCGCGGCATCATGGCGGCGCGCTGTATATCTTCGCCGTTGCCATGCGGGAGAAGCCGGTGACCAAGACCCTTATGATTGGCAATGCGACAAATGCAACAGGCGTGGTGGAGGTGATCGGTGAGGGTCGGACGTTGCATCTGACCAATGGTCGGTTCACGGATGCCTTTGAGGGGTATGGCGTACATTTGTATCGGATCGGAGGAGGGAAATAGACGGTGGATGGTATGCCCAAACGTGAATACCGCACTCACCAACCCTGGCGGATTTGGGTGATGATGTGATCGACTTGTTCGTCGGTCAGTGAAAGATGTAGGGGGAGCGAAAGGGTTTTGCGCCAGTAGTGTTCAGTTCCGGTGAGGGCGGGATCCTGGGTGTACATGGGGTATAGATCATTGCGGCGGTAATGGACGCCGGTTTCGATGCCGGCGTTTTTGAGTTTCATGACCAGGGCATCGCGCTGCTCGGCGAGGACGCAACAGAGATGATTGCTGCTTTGGCGGTCCGGGCTGCGCCCGGGAAGCGTGATGCCGGGGACGTCGGCCAAGGCGCTGCGGTAGCGATCGACGATCTGGGCGCGGCGGGCGTTTTCCATGTCCAGACGCTGAAGCTGAACCAACCCGATGGCGGCCTAGATGTCGTTCATGTGATACTTGAAACCCACCTCGGGAACATCGTAATTCCAACTGTAGGATTCAGCGCTCGTGCGGCGGTAGGTGTCCTTGTCGATGCCGAGCCAGCGAAGACGACGGAGGCGGGCGTCGAGTTCCTCATTTTGGACGACCAGCGCGCCGCCATCGCCCATGGGGAGGTTTTTGACGGCGTGGAAGGAGAAGGCGTGCAGGTCGCCGTGGGATCCGATGGGTTTGCCTTTGTAGGCCGCGCCGCAGGCGTGGGCACAATCCTCGACGACATGCAGGCCGCGGGAATGGGCGAGGGCGTACAGTTCATCGAGATCGCAGGGATAGCCGCCGATATGGACTGCGATGATGGCCTTGGTGCGGTCGGTGATTTTGGAGGCGGCCGAGGCGATGTCGAGATTGCCGGTGTCGGGATGCACGTCGGCGAAAACCGGGCGGCAGCGGGCGTACAGGATGGCGTGGTTTGTGGAGACGAAGGAGATGGGGGTGGTGATGACTTCCGAATCTTCGGGGAGATTGAGAACATGCAGTGCCAGATGAAGGCCGGAGGTGCAGGAGTTCAGGGCGACGCAGTATGGCGCGCCGACGTACGCGGCGAAGGCTTTTTCAAAGGCGGCCGTTCTAGGGCCGAGCCCCAGCCAGCCACTGCGGAGAACGTCGGCGGCGGCATCGATGGCCTCTGGTGAAATCAGGGGTCTGAAGAGGGGAATGTGGGTCATGTGGGAGTGGCTCATTGAGTGTGAATCGTGGACCTTAATCGCCGTGGGTCATGTCAATGAAGAAGGCGGATCATCGGGACGCTGGTGCGGGGTTGCCATAAGCGATCTGGGTGATTTTGAAGCCACCTTTGTCGGTCTCGAGTCCTTTGACCAGGACGAAGACCAGGCCGGATTGGATGCCAAGTCGTTTGTCGGCGGAATTACCATCGCACCAGAAGAGAATGACGGCGACAGGCTGGGAATCCGTGGCGGCGAGGGTGTCGCCCAGCCACTGGGCGGCGGTGGCGTTGGCCTGCTTCATGGAGGCGTCATCGGGTGGAGACATCCGGGCTTTTTCGGCTTCAGACATTTTCGCGGCGCTTTTGGCGTCGGCGGAAATATCAGCGGCCATGGAGAGTGGCGGGTAGAAATAGGGGTGAACGCCAAGAACCGTTTCGCGCGAGACGCGTGCGAAGAGGCGCGAAGCGTCGTCGGTGTCGGCGGAGGCCTTGATGCGGTGGACGACGACCTGGGGATCGGCGAGGATCGCCAGATCATCGCGGTTGCCGGCGGCAAGGGAGGCGGCGAACTGGTTGACGACTAGAGGCCAGCCGGTGAGCTGGGGCGCGGTGGAGGCGGCGGGCTGCGTGGTCTGCGCGGGGGCGGAGACGGCGAGGCCGAAGATCGTCAAGATAAGCACAAACAGTTGTTTCATGCCGGCGGCCTTTGCTGAGGGGCGCACATGGCGCGCCCATTTGGGAATATCGGCTGATTGAGGGCGGGGGTGTAAGGGATTTTGAAGGGGGATCGTCCGCAATCCGTGGTCCGTTGGGCGCGGTCCGTTGTCCGTTGGCGAGGTTCAAGGTGCAACGTTCGGGGCTCAAGGTTCGGGGTTCGGGGGAGGGAAATGCGAACATCGAACATAGAGCGTGCGCGGGGGTGAAATCCCGGGGTGGGTGTTGGAGCCTGGACCATTTTCTGGATGACGGGTTGCGGCGCGGGGAGGTAGAGTGCGGTGTACGGGAGTTGGATGAATGGGGGGAGGGGTGGCGCTGCGGAAAGGACTGAATGGCTCGACAGGAACCGGCGGGCGCTTCGACCTCGCGGCTGCTGATGCTGGCGGCGATCGTGATCGTCGTGGCGGCGCTCTACTTCGCGCGGGATGTACTGATCCCGATCGCGCTGGCGATCTTGTTCAGCTTTCTGCTGGGGCCGCTGGTTCACCGGCTGGAGCGGTGGCGGTTCCCGCGGGTGGCGGCGGTGCTTCTTGTTGTGTTTGCAACATTTATATTCATCGGAGGAATCGGATGGATCATCACGGGGCAGGTGCGGGATTTGGCGAGTCACATGGAGCGGTACCGGGGGGAAATCGAACAGAAGATTCATTCAGCGCGGCATTTTTTCGGGACGGGGCCGATCGGCAAATCGACGGAGTTCGTGAAGGACCTCGGACGCGAGTTGACGACAACGACGACGCAGCCGGCGGCGGTGACGGCCAAGGCGCCGCCGAAGGTTCAGATCGTCGAGCCGTCGCCAACGGCGGTGCAGGTGCTGGAGAACACGATTGGGGCACTGTTCGCCCCGCTGGCGACGGCGGCCATCGTCGTCATTCTTGCGATCTTCATGCTGCTCAACCGGGAGGATTTGCGGGACCGGATGATCCGGCTGATCGGGGAAGGGCAACTCAACGTGACGACGCAGGCGCTGAACGAGGCGGCGGGGCGCGTGAGCAAGTACCTGCTCATGCAGACGCTCATCAACGGAAGTTATGGGGTGTTGTTGTGCGTCGGGCTGTCGATCATCGGGATTCCGACGCCGCTGCTCTGGGGATTGCTCGCGGGGCTGCTGCGGTTCATTCCATATGTCGGACCCTGGATGGGAGCGTCAATGCCGGTCTTGCTGTCGTTGACGATGCCGGGATTCTGGCCGCCGGTTTTTACGGGGGGTTTGTTCATCGTGCTGGAGCTGACGACCAACAGCCTTGTGGAGCCGTGGCTGTACGGGGCGAGCGCAGGGGTGTCCTCCATCGCGATTTTAATCGCGGCGGTTTTCTGGGCGTGGCTGTGGGGCGGAGTGGGGTTGATCCTGGCGACGCCGCTGACCGTCTGCCTGGTGGTGATTGGGAAATACGTTCCGCAGTTGAACTTCCTCGACATCCTGCTGGGGGATGAGCCGGTGCTCGATGTTTACCTGCGCTACTACCAGCGGCTGCTGTCGGGGGATCATGAGGAGGCGGCGGAGCTGGTCGAGGAATACATGAAGGATCGGACGCTGACGGCGGCGTACGATGAGGTTGTGCTGCCGGGCTTGGCGCTGGCGGCGCGGGATTACCGGCATGGAAACCTCGATGCCGAGCGGCTGGCGGGCATCTGCGCGGCGGTGCGTGAATTGGTGGAATACCTTGGGGAACAGGAGACGGAGGAGCAAGCGAAGGCTCCGGAGAATGAGAAGCGTGAGGAGCGGTCGCCGGAGGGGAAGAGCAAGTTTCCGGAGCAGTACAAGCGCGTGCTGTGCATCTCGGCGCGGGATGAGGAGGATGAGGTGGCGACGATCATGCTGGCGCAGGTGCTGCGCCTGAACGGCGTGTCGGCGGACGTGATCGCGGGGGTGAAACTGACGGGCGAACTGGTGGAGGTGGTGGGTAATTCAGGGGCGGAGGTCGTGTGCATTTCGGCATTGCCGCCATCGGGGGTCACGCATAGTCGGTACTTGTGCAAGCGGCTTCGCCGGCGGTTTGCGGATTTGGAGATGATCGTGGGCATCTGGACGCTGCGAGGGGAGGCCGGGCGGCTGAAGGAGCGGATGGGGAACGTGAAGGGCGTGGCGGTGGCGACGACGCTGGCGGATGCGGTGAACCAGTTCCGCCATCGGGGGATGGCGGCGGCGAAAGGATAAGGGATGTTCGATTTTTGATTTTTGATTTTCGATTGAATGCGGGGCAGCCTCCTCTTCAATCGAAAATCATCAATCAAAAATCAAAAATCGAAAATTGACCGCTACGGTGTCGTCGTCGGTTTGGTCAAGGCGCGGATTTCAGGTGCGCCCTGGGCGGGGTCCTGGAGTTCGGGGACGAGCGTGGGGGTGATTTCGACATCGACGCGGCGGTTGACGGCCTGTGAGCCGGGGGTGTAGGCGCGTTGGACGATGGGCTCGAAGGTGGAGCAGCCCTGGACGCGGAGGATTTCGGGTTGGACGCCATGCTGTGTGAGGTAGGCGCTGACGGCCTGGGCACGGTGGAGGGAGAGGTCCATCTTGTCCTGCGCGGAGGCGGATTGGGGAAGATCGTCAAGGGAGGCATGTCCCTTGATGAGGACGATGTTGCGGTGGCCGCGGATTTCGTCGGCGATGGCGTCGAGGGCGGCTTTGGCCAGTGGGCTGAGGGTGTCCCCCCCCTGCTCAAAGGTAAGGGCGCCGCCGACGGCGGCTTGTTTGCCGTGTCGGATGGAGGTGACTTCCGGATCCTGGCCGTGGGGGCCTTTGCGTTCGAGTTCGATGCGGCTGCCGTCGCCGGGGCCGGCGTTATGTCGTCGGCGGATCATGGCCTGATCGACCGGGTCGGTGCTCGTGGGATCGGGTTCATAGCCGAAGCTGCCGCGAATCTCGCCAACGGTTTCGAGCCACTGTTGTTGCTGCTGTTCGGGAGTCTTGGCGGCCGCGTCACCTGGGTTGCCGGGGGAGGGTTTGAGAACCCACAGGATGACGAAGAACCCCATCATGAGCATGACAAGATCTGCGAAGGTGAAGATCCACTCGGGACATTCCTCGCATTCGACTTCGGGGGGTTTTCGGTGTTGGGCCATTTGATTCTCCCCCAAGGTAGTTCACCACGGAGGGCACGGAGGACACGGAGGAAGAAGTTAGATTACTCTGCGGGTGATGCCATCGACGATGCGGTTGACATTGGAGTTGACGAGAAGACCTACGCGGTAGTGGCTTAAGCGGAGGTAGGTGAGAAGCTGCGCTTCATGGATGGGGAGGATTTTCTCGACGGCCTTCAGTTCCATGATTACTTTTTCCTCCACAATGAGATCGAGGCGATAACCACAGTCGATTGAGATGCCTTTGAATTGAACGGGCATGACAACCTGACGACGAAAGCTCAGCGTGCGCTGCGCCAATTCGTGGCAGATGCATGCCTCGTAAGTGGACTCCAGCAGCCCCGGCCCCAAGTGAGAATGGACTTCAATACAGGCCGCGTAAATCTTTTCAGTGAGCTCCTCATGAATCATGTCTTTCTCCGTGCTCTCCGTGACCTCCGTGGTGAACTCTCTTCCAGGCTCAGGCGCCTCACGCCGCCTTGGGCATGGCTTCTTGTTGCTTGGTGCTCAGGAAGCTGAGCAGTTGCATTTCGACGACTCTGGGGTTGTTGCCGGCCTGGATGCTCAGGACGCCTTGAAGAATGATTTCCTTGGCGAAGATTTCCTCGCGGCTGCGGAGGGCGAGCTTCTCGGCGACCGGACCGGCGATGACGTTTTGGAGAAGGCAGCCGTAGAGGGTTCCGGTCAGCGCGATCGCCAGAGCCTTGCCGATGGCGGCGGCGTCGCCGCCAAGGTTGAGGAACATGGCGACCTGGGCGATGAGCGTGGCAAGAAGTCCGAAGCCCGGACCGAACTTGGCCATCATGCCGAAAAAGTGCTTCCCGTGTTTGTGGCGTTCGGTCATCGCCTCGATTTCGATCCGCAGGATGCGCTCGATCAATTCGGGATCGGTGCCGTCGATCGTCAATTGCAGCCCGCGACGAAGGAAGGCGTCGGGAGCTTCTCGGGCCACGGTTTCGAGGGCGAGAACGCCGTCGCGCCGGGCGGTTTCGGCGTATTGAACCATCTCCTTGATGAGGTGCTCAACATGGACCTGCTTGTTGAGGGCCCATTTTTTGAGATAGGAGGCCATGCCGCTGATGCTGTGCAGGGGCATGGACATCAGCGCGGCGCCGAATGCGCCGCCGAAGACGAGGAAGAGTTCGGGGGGCTTGATGTAGGCGCCCATGGCGCCTTCGGAGGCGTGGAACATCGAGAAGAGGACCGCGCCCCAAGCTATTACCACGCCGATGAGGGTAGCCAGGTCCATGAGTGGGGGAATCTCCGTGACGAAGCGGATCGGCCGAGCCACGCGGCGCCGGTCGGATCATGCGCCCGGACGCGAACCCCGTTGGCCGCGCCGGCGCTGTATGACTTGTTTCGGCAAAATGGGGTGTGGAAACACAAATATTATCGGAACAAGAGGCCAAGGCCTATCATTCGGGTATGACTGAAGTGAAACCCAGCCCCCCTGCCGCGCCGAGACCACCGGTGCTGGCGCTCGTCCGCGATCTTCTTTTTTCGAGCAAAATTATGGGTGCCGCGCAAGCCACAGGCGCGGTAGTACAGGTGGTGCGCGATCCGACGAAACTGCCGGCGGATCGGGGCGGATTGCTGCTCGTGGATTTGAATCAGGAAGGGGCGATAGAGGCGGCGGCGGCATGGGGACGGGCGACCCGCGGACGAACCGTCGGGTTTGTATCGCACGTCGATGGGGAGGCGATTGGCGCAGCGCGGTCGGCGGGGATCGGACAGGTCATGGCGCGGAGCGCATTTGTCGCGGCGCTGCCGGGGTTGCTGCGGAATGAGGCTTAACATTTTGGGAGTTCATGATGGCGACGAGTTCACAATCGGGGCGGATTCGGGATTTGCTGGGCGATGAGGCCGAGGGGCTGCTGACCTATCAGGCGACGGGATTCGACAAGAGGGCGCTGCACTTGCCCGGCGGCGATTTTGTGGACCGCGTTCTGATGCACGGCGACCGCTCGCCGACGGTATTGCGGAATTTTCAAACGATTCTGGATCATGGCCGGCTCGCGGGAACGGGGCACGTCTCAATATTGCCAGTGGATCAGGGGGTGGAGCACTCGGCCGGGGCGAGCTTTTCGCCAAATCCGCTCTACTTTGATCCGGAGAACATCGTCAAGCTGGCAATCGAAGGCGGATGCAATGCCGTTGCGTCAACGCTGGGCGTGCTGGGGGCCGTCGCGCGGAGGTATGCGCACAAAATCCCCTTCCTGGTGAAGTTGAACCACAACGAACTCCTGACCTATCCCAACCACTTCGACCAGATATTCTTCGCCAGCGTGGAACAGGCGTTCGACATGGGCGCGGTAGCGGTCGGCGCGACGATATATTTCGGATCGGAGGAATCGGACCGGCAGATTCAGGAGGTGTCGCGGGCGTTTGCGCGGGCGCATGAATTGGGGATGGTGACGGTGCTTTGGTGTTATTTGCGCAATGAGGCGTTCAAGACCAGGGAGAAGGATTACGGATTATCCGCCGATCTGACGGGGCAGGCCAATCACCTGGGGGTGACGATCCAGGCGGACATCATCAAGCAGAAGCTGGCGGTGAACAACGGCGGATTCACGGCGTTGAAGTTTGGAAAGACCGATCCGCGCGTCTATTCGCATTTGACGCCGGGCGATCATCCAATCGAGTTGGCGCGATACCAGGTGGCGAACTGCTTCATGGGAAGGTCGCCGCTGATCAATTCCGGCGGCGGCTCGGGAAAGAACGATTTCGCGGACGTGGTGCGGACGGCCGTCATCAATAAACGCGCCGGGGGCCTGGGGCTGATCACCGGGCGGAAGGCGTTTGAGCGACCGATGGATGAGGGAATCAAGCTGCTGAATCTTGTGCAGGATGTTTATCTCGATTCGTCGATCACCGTGGCGTGAATATGGGGATCGGTCAACATTCGTGGTCTTGCACGCGGCGCGAGGCACCGGCGGCAATTGGAGGGCGTTGCTCCCGCAACGCCGCGGCTTCGTGGGAGCGACGCCCTCCATCCATGCCCATCGGTCACAAAAATTGACTATCCTCCGGATGTGACCTGGCGCAGGGCTTCGTAAAGGCCGATGCCGACAGCCGTGGAGAGATTGAGGCAGCGTTCGGATTCGACCTGTGGAATGCGGAGGGTCTGCGTGGGGCGCTCGTCCATGAGTGATTGGGGAAGGCCGGCGGTTTCGCTGCCGAAGATCAGCCAGTCGCCATCGCGGAAGTCGCCCTGCCAGAGGCCCCTGCCAGCTTTGGTGGTGAAGAGCCAGACGCGGTCGTCACCGACGGCGGTCCAGAATGCCCCGGCGTCATCATGCACGGTCAGCTTGACGCGCGGCCAGTAGTCCATGGCGCTGCGCTTGATCTTGCGATCATCCAACACAAATCCCATTGGGCGGACCAGGTGCAGTTCAGCGCCGGTGGCGACGCAAAGGCGCGCGATGTTGCCGGTGTTCGGCGCGATCTGTGGATTCATGAGGGCGACTTTGAGGCGATGGGCGGGGAGATGGATCATGGGCGGGGACCGATAATACTCAAGATTGCGGGGCTGGGGGGACGATCATAGCAAGGTGACGAATCTTTCGCATGTGACTGCGATCATCCTCGCGGGAGGGTTGGGGACGCGCCTCCGGCACGTCGTGGCCGACCGGCCGAAGGCATTGGCGATTGTGGGCGGCCGACCGTTCCTGGCGCGTTTGTTCGAACAAGTCCAGACGGTGGGAATTCGACGTGCGATTGTTTGCACGGGCCATATGGGAGAGCAGGTGCGGAAAACATTTGGGAGGCGGTTTGGGGGAATGTCGCTTTCGTATTCGCAGGAAGATTGCCCAATGGGAACAGGAGGCGCGCTGGCGCTGGCGGCTGAGCGATATGACGGGAAGCGATTTCTGGTCATGAACGGGGATTCGTACTGCCACTCGGATCTGGACGGATTTGCAC
>CAYTAP010000013.1:44603-45335 GCA_964435775.1 uncultured Tepidisphaeraceae bacterium | reverse complement strand
TGCCGGCGCCTTCGATGATCGTCGTGTTGTCCTTGTCGATGCGGATCTTCTTGGCCCGGCCGAGCTGGGAGAGCTCGACGTTTTCGAGCTTGATGCCGAGTTCCTCGAAGATCGCCTGCCCGCCGGTGACGATGGCGATGTCTTCGAGCATCGCCTTGCGACGGTCGCCGAAGCCTGGCGCCTTGACGGCGGCCACTTTGAGCGTGCCGCGGAGCTTGTTGACGACGAGGGTCGCGAGGGCTTCGCCTTCGATGTCCTCGGCGATGATGAGGCACGGCTTGCCGCTCTCGGCCGCCTTGCTGAGCACCGGCACCAGATCGCGCGCCGAGGAGATTTTCTTTTCGTGGATCAGGATGTAGGCATCATCCAGGATCGCTTCCTGCGTCTGCGCATCGGTGATGAAGTGCGGGGAGAGATATCCCTTGTCGAACTGCATCCCTTCGACAAGCTCCACCGTTGTATCAAGGCTCTTGCCTTCTTCAACGGTGATGACCCCATCCTTGCCAACCTTGTCCATCGCATCGGCGATCATCTGCCCGATCTGGGCGTCCTGATTGGCGCTCGAGGTGCCGACCTGGGCGACTTCCTTCGATGAATCGATCTTCTTGCTCACCCGCTTGAGTTCCTGGATGATCGCCTCGACGGCGTCCTGGATCCCGCGTTGGATCTGCGTGGGATTGGCGCCGCTGGCGACGTTGCGCAGGCCTTCGGAGAAGATCGCCTCGGCGTAGA
>CAYTAP010000013.1:0-44593 GCA_964435775.1 uncultured Tepidisphaeraceae bacterium | reverse complement strand
GTCGTGCCGTCGCCGGCGATGGTGCTCGTCTTGCTGGCGACTTCCTTCACCATCTGCGCGCCCATGTTTTCATACGGATCCTCCAGCTCAATCTCCTTGGCGACGGTGACGCCGTCCTTGGTGACGGTGGGTGATCCGAACGATTTTTCGAGGACGACGTTGCGGCCGGACGGGCCGAGCGTCACCTTGACGGCGCGGGCCAGCTTGGCCACGCCGCGATGAATCGCCTGGCGGGCGTCCTGATCGAATTTAATACTTTTGGCTGCCATTGAAACTCCTGTTGTCGGCCCGGGTTGCGGGCCATGTAGGGTGCATGATGAAATTGGTCCGCGAGGCGGACCCTACGGGATCAATTGCTTATTCGACGATCGCGAGAATGTCGTCCTCGGCCATGATCATCAGCTCTTCGCCGTCGATCTTGACTTCCGTCCCGGCGTAGCTGGTGAAGATCACCTCGTCGCCCTTCTTGACGTTGAAGGGCGCGCGCTCGCCGTTCTCCAGCCGCTTGCCTTCGCCGAGGCTGATGATCTTGCCGCGTTTGGGTTTTTCCTTGGCGCTGTCGGGCAGGACGATGCCGGATTTGGTCTTGGACTCGGCTTCGAGACGCTTGATGAGAATCTTGTCGCCGAGAGGACGAAGCTTGGCCATGATGCTGACTCCTTTAACGAGTATTGACTGTTGAGTTCCGTCTGTTGCGAGCGTCGTTGAGTGAACTCGAATGCTCCGACGCTTCCCTTGTGACAAAAGGGTTGTTTCGTTGTTCCGGCCGTTCAGTGTTCCGTTGTGTGGTCCATTTGCCCGGGGCGCACGATGCTTCGTCCGGGTTCCGCCGCCTCGCCGCCCGGCCAGCGCGATTCATAATGCCGCTTGAGCACCCGCGCGATCACATCAAGCAGCACATTGAAATCCACAGGCTTGGCCAACACGCTGAAGACATGCATCCCCAGCGCCTCATGCAGCAGGTGCGTCGTCAGCGACTCGGCCAGCAATACCGCCGGCGGCGCCTTCTGCACTTCGCGCAGCAGCCGGATGACCTGCATCCCCCCAAGTTGCGGCATCTGCGTATCCAAAACCGCCAAATGCACCGGCGTCGATTCGATCACGCGCAGGGCATCCCGCCCGGACCGCGCCGACAGCGTCTGGACACCCTGCGGCTCCAGCAGCTTCTGAACGGTGTTGTGCCACTCCTCCTGCTCGTTGGCGAGCAAAAGCGTGAAGCGGAAGTTGGTATCCGATTGAACCATCATCATAATGGCGACATCTGCGATGCCGCTCTTCTGACCATAACAAGAGGCGTGCCGTAAAAAGCGAAGCACGCAGGATAAGCATAACTGTTTGTATGGCAGTTGGTTAAGATCGGTTGCTTGTTGTCGCCGTGGAAGATGGTTCTGCCAAACAAAGCACCGTGCTGTTTGCCGTCTGCCGGAATGGCAGCGCGATGTTCAGCATCTTCGAATGTACAATGATACGTTGGAAGGAGATCACAATGGATCAGCGACTGAGTCTTCTGACATTGGGTGTCCATGATGTGTCCACCAGCCGCGCGTTCTACCAGCGGCTGGGTTGGTGGCCATCAAGCATTGGTGGCGACGATGTTGCCTTCTTCCAAGCCGGCGGAATCGTCATCGCCCTCTGGAATCGAGAGCAACTGGCGGCCGATGCCGGCATCAAATCCGACGCCGGCGGATTCGCGGGGGTCGCGATGGCTTACAACGTCCACCAGCATGATGACGTGGATCGCATCTTGGCCGAGGCAGTGAAAGCGGGTGGAACGCTTCTCAAGCCTGCCGAGGAAAAGTCGTGGGGCGGCTACGGCGGCTACTTCGCCGACCCCGACGGGCATCCCTGGGAAGTTGCGTGGAATCCAGGATTCAAGCTGTGCGAAGATGGAAGTCTGATTGTGCCGGAATAAACGGCTTCGCGGCGGTCCAGCAGATATACCCGCCGCATCACGCCACCTTCGGGCCAAGAGGGACGATGCGCTCGCGAGTCAACTCGGCTGCGTAGGCGATGGCGGCCTGAATACTCTCGGGTGTCAGGGTTGGGTGGCTCCCAAGGATTTGCGGAATGTCCAGTCCAGCGGCAAGGTTGTCGAGAACAACCGAGACCATAATCCGCGTGCCGGTCATGCATGGCTGGCCATGACAGATGGCCGCGTTACTTGAAATGTATTGTCGCCAGTCCATATCGAGGAGTATCTCAAAACGGCATCGCCTTGCCAAGCAGATGCATGCGCAGGAGCGTCATCGCCATTTGTGCGCTGCGGCTGCGGATCATGTCGCGGTCGCCGGTGAATCGGAACGTGCGGACGCTGGTCGCATCCCGCGTGGCCAGTCCGATGCAGACCGTTCCGACGGGCTTTTCATCGCTTCCGCCATCGGGGCCGGCGATTCCCGTGATGGACAGGGCATAGTCGGCATCCGCCGTCCGGCGCGCTCCCTCGGCCATGGCGATCGCCGTGGGTTCGGACACGGCGCCGAATCGCTCCAGGGTGCTTGATGGGACGCCAATCAAGCTCATTTTCGCATCGTTGGAATAGGTGATGAATCCTTCCTTGAAGTAGGCGCTGGAGCCTGGAACATCCGTGAGCAATTTCGCGAGCAAGCCACCGGTGCATGATTCGGCTGTCGCGACGGTCGGACCATGTCCGTTTGGTGCGGAGGCGCCGCGCAGCAACTCCGCGACCACGCTCTGAAGCGTGTCGTCGTCAGCCCCGTAGATCAGATCTCCCAAAGCCCCTCGACACGCCTCGGCCGTGCGATTGAGTTCCGTCAATGCCGCGTCATAGGTCGCAAATCGGCTGTTGAGCCGCAGTGAAACGCCGCCGCCGGAGACCGTGGTTCCCACGGACGGATTGCGATCGCGCGCCATGAGCGCGCCAAGCTTTTCGGCCAGCGCGGATTCACCGACGCCGAAGGTGTGCAGCGTGCGTGAGAGGACGACAGCGCCGCCGGATAACACGCGCAGGATGGGGAGAACATCGCTCTCGAACATCCGCTTCATTTCCGCCGGCACGCCCGGCATGGAGAAGATTCGGCTGATGGTTTTCTGGTCCGGCGACTGATATGTGGCGTCGATTCCCGCAGCCGTCCCGTTGTGATTGAAGATCATCCGCGCACCGCGGGGGATCATCGCCTGGATGCGGTTGGTGGGGGGCATTGGTCGGCCGATCCTGCTGAAGTATCCCTCCATTTCCTTGAACCATTCGGCGTTCAACTCGAGAGGGGCATTGATCACCGTCGCCAGCGCCTGACGGGTGAGATCGTCGGCTGTCGGGCCAAGCCCGCCGGTGACGACGACGATATCGCATCGCTCCGCGGCATACAGCATCGCCAGTTCAATGGGATGCTGCGCGTCGGACACCGTGAAGTGGGCGATGGTGTCCACGCCCGCCGCCGCCAGTTGCCGGCTCAGCCACGCCGAGTTGGTGTCCACGGTTTGCCCGAGCACCAGTTCATCGCCAATGGAGAGAATGATGGAGGTCATGGGGGTTGTGAAAAAGGGATGGAGGTTGTGAAAACGGGTCCTGTTCAATTACGCCGGGTATTTTCGAGCACTCTGGCGCCTTCAATCAAGCTTGATGTCCTGTCATCGGTGGCGGCGTTCCAAGCGCCTGCGACAATCGCTGAAGGGTCGCCGCTAGACGCTTTTGCTGTCCAGGTTGAAGCTGCGCGCTGCCAAAGCGGATTTTATAAAAGATGCGGGTTAGTCCATGAATGATGTCATACGCTTCGGGGGGAAGGTAGGACAGGGAGTTGGAAAACTCCATCGGCGTCAGCGGCGGCGGGCGCGTGATGTCGTGGCGCTCCAGCACCTTCATCATCTCCTCGAAAAACCCCAACTGACGCGCCAGGCGGATCTGCACCGCCGTGGGCAGCGCTTCCAGGCCCAGGTGCTGCGCCCGGCGCTGCAGCCGCCAGTGCTCATACAAAAACCACGCGACCGCGACCACGATCGCAAGCACCATCGCAATCATCAGCCCCGCCAGGAGGTACGACCGCAGGAACCAGCTTTGAGCGGTGTCGAACCACTTGGAAATCTGCTGCAGATCACCCTGACGCCCCACGGAGCTTTCGATGAGCTTGCTTTCAATCCCATTGATGAGGTTTTCCCGATTGGCCGAATCATACGCGACCACGGAATTGGCCCAGTTGTATTGAAGATAGTCCAGGAGATGTTTCGCCTTGGCCAGCAGCGTGTTATGGCGCAGCGCCGCGTTATCCTCGCGGCTGGAGGTGGGATCGAAACTTTGCCATCCCTTTTCCGTCAGAACCTCCACCCACGCATGCGCCTGCGATTGGCGGATGATGTAATACCCCGCCATCGCGTTGTATTCATCGCACTTGAAACCGATGGCGATGCGGGCCTGCATGCCCAAAGACTGGCACATCGCCGTCATGGCGCCGGCGAAATATTCGCAGTGTCCGCGTTTGAATCGGTACAGGAATGCGACCAGTGGATCTTCGTCGGGCTTCAATCCCCCGGCATCCGAAAGATCGAGCGTGTAGGTGAAATTCTTGCGCAGATAATGCGCGATATTGCCGGCGATGGCCTCATCCAGTGGACTGACCGCCACATCGATCGGGCGCTGCGCCGCAAGAGGCCCGCCGGCGTTGCTTCCCGACACTTCCGGCCGACGCGCGAACTCCGCGATCTGCGGATCAATGTCTGCTCGCCACGCCTTGGTCTGCACTGGATAATTCCACGTTGGCGGCAAAAAGTCGCCGCGTGAGATGACCTCATAATCCAACCGCCAGTTGATCGGATCGACGCTGTGAAGCGTCTCGTCCCGACGTCCATATCGCACACCCAGCGTGCGGCTGATCGGCTTGAACTGCTCGATTCCCGGCAAGGCAAACAGGAGGTTTGTGCCATTCGGATCCAGATGAATCACCTGCCGCCATCGATCCCCCGCCGGAATCGGCGGCGCCAAAAACGACGCCGGCGGAAAGTGAATCACCTCATTCTCCCCAACCTGCTGGGAATCATCCTGGCTTCGTGACCGCAACCACTGAAATTGCCCTTCCACAGCGCTCTTGCCCGTGTAACGATCCAACGTGGATCCGCGCAGCAGGAGCACCTGAGTGCCAGCCACCAATTGTTCATTTTTCCAGACCCACGCCCGTCCGACGATCTGGTTGTTTTGCGTGATCTGCGCAAGCTGCTGGAAACTGACCGAATCGCTCATGCCCGTCAGACGCTGCCCCGGCATGATCCGCAGCGGCGACAGGAACCCAGCACCCGTGCCGCGCGGGAAAAAGAGGAACACCACGATCGCGCACGCAATCGCCACACTGGAGACCAGCCCCGTCAGCCGCCGCATCGAACTGGACAGGCGCCGCTGGTCCTGTTTGAGCGTTGTGAGGTTGGCGCTCTCCTCATCGAGCCCGAGCGCCGCCTTCGCCGAATCCGTTTCCACCTTGAGATGAAACAGCAGACAGCAATACAGGCTCACAAACAGGTAAACGATCAGGATGAGCCCGAAAAAGAGGCTTGCGGTGTTGATCGACGCCGCCACCATGAGCAGCAGGCTGAGCACGAGAAGCTGCGCGTAATCCCGGTTGGCGCGCTGCTCAAAGAGCTTCACCAGTTGCAGCAACACCAGGAACTGTCCCACCGCCAGCACAGGCGTTGTCCCTGAGTGGATCTGAAGCGCGACATATGCAAGCGGGATCAGCGTGATCGCATTGGCCACGATTCGCGGCAGGGGCGTAAACAGCTTGCTTTTGACGAGATACGCGTTGAATAGGACGGCGCCGACGCTGAGGACCCAGAGCGTCGGCGACTCGGCCGCGATGGCGAACCCGCTCATTCCCAGGAGGATCAGGAAGTAAAGCGTCGGTTTGAACTGGCGAATGTCATACATACGCAGCAATTAAGGATGAGGCCAACGCGCCAAAAGTCAAAAGCAAACCCGCAACCGACGGACGCACCTCATCCGCCAATTGATCGTAGGACCAAGTGAGCGGCATGACCAGAGGATGGTGAGGAGTGGGAAGTGGGATATTCAAAATGCGGACATCTTCAGCATTATTGGGAATTGCGTTTGGATTGGTCGCCGTCACGGGTGATAATTGCATTGTGGACGAACCGGCACCGGCAACGAGCGCCTCTCATGATGGTCCGGCGGCGGACGAGCGTCGTCGCGGGGTTTCGCGACGGGCGTTTTTGAAGCGCCTGGGTTGCGCGGCCGTCGCGGCGGGGGGCGCTGGGGTGTATGCCACGCAGATTGAGCCCTTCTGGCTTCATGTCCACGAACGACCGATCCCGGTTCGTGGTTTGCCAACCGGTTTCATCGGCTTTCGCATTGTCCAGTTGACCGATCTACATGTGGGCAATCATGTGCCTCTCTGGTACATCCGCCGCGTCATTCGAGAGGCCAACGCCTTGCAGCCTGACCTCGTCGCCGTCGTCGGCGATCTTGTTCACCACACCCTGGCCGGTGTACGGCCCGTGGCCGAGCTGTTGGAGATGCTCAAAGCGCCTGTCATCGTATCCCTGGGCAATCATGACTATGAAGACGCCAACGAAAATGCCGGCGGGCCGATCCGCCAGGCCTACATCGCCGAAGCGTTGGAAGC
This sequence comes from uncultured Tepidisphaeraceae bacterium, assembly GCA_964435775.1. Taxonomy (GTDB): domain Bacteria; phylum Planctomycetota; class Phycisphaerae; order Tepidisphaerales; family Tepidisphaeraceae; genus CAYTAP01. The sequence continues at coordinate 38,012 of CAYTAP010000013.1, read as the reverse complement.
CGAACTCGCGCGGCGCGGCATTGAAGTGCTCCGCAACCGCGCGATTCCACTCACACGCGGTGGATGGCGGCTCTGGATCGTTGGCATGGAGGATTATTACACCGCGTGGTTCTCCCCCGAGCACGCCTTCGCCGACGTTCCTGGTGACGAACCGGCATTGGTGATGTCCCACAACCCTGACACGGCTTACTTCTTCGAAGGATACAACGCTCCCCTGATCCTGTCCGGCCACACCCACGGCGGACAGGTCCGCATCCCCTTCTACGGCGCGCCCATTCTGCCCATCGCCCATCGACAACTCGCCGATGGCCTGCATGTCGTCAACCAGTCTCAAGTCCATGTCTCTCGCGGTGTGGGATATATCCGGCGCATCCGCTTCAACTGCCGCCCGGAACTTCCGTGCCTGCGACTGGAACCCTGGAGCAAGACCGACCAAGCCGATGTCGTCGCGTTGCAGCATACGCCTGGCGCTGATATGGATGTCGCGCGCATCGGCGCGCGCGGATGCCGCGCGGTCGCCCATGGCGCGGGAGGTGTTACCGATGAGTCTTGAACGCATTGAACGCTTGGTATCCATTCAGGATGACAAACCCCTGGTGATCGCTCACAGCGGGCTGGCGCATTTGTATCCGTCAAACACGCTGCCATCATTTACGGCGGCCATGGCCGCGAAAGCCGACATGGTGGAGCTCGATTTTCATGTGACGTCGGATGAGCAACTCGTCTGCATTCACGATGGCGCGATGAGGCGATATCTTGACCCCGCGGCGTATCCGGCCGATGTATTGGATCGACCGATTGCAATGACCACGGTGGCGCAGCTGCGTGAGTTTGACGTGGGCGCAATGAAGGAGGCGCGGTTTAAGGGAACGACCGTTCCAACGTTGGATGAAACGGTCGATTGTTGTCGCGACACCGTGCTTCTGATCGAGCGCAAGACCGGAACGCCCGAACAGACCCTGGCGTTGCTGGACCGGCATGCGGCGGCCGACCGCGTCATCGTGCAGGCCTTCGATATGGCGTATCTCAAGGCGCTGCATGCTTTGTCTCCGCACATCGTTCTGGTGGCGCTGGGCGGCGGAACCCCGGAAAAGCCGATCAACCTCGGCGGATTTCGAGATGCCGGCGCGTCGGCCGTTCACTGGGGGGATTGCCTGCGGAAAGCCGACGTCGACGCCATCCATGCCGGTGGATTTCCGGTTTGGATGTACACGCTCAACAGCGAAGTCGCCTGGCGAGGCGCGGCTGAACTGACGATCGACGGAATTACGACCGATTATTGCGATGTGATTCGGGAAGTGATTCCGTAACCGGCCAGTTCATGGGGAAGCGATTGCGGCCAGGCGGCGGGCATGCCGGGTAATGGAAACGTGATGCTCATCGTCCGTCCGCGGGGTGTGATCCAAATGCGAGATTGGTGAGCGGACAATTGCTCTTGACTTGAAGGCCGCGAGTCGCAACGGTATCGACCATGTGTATGGCCAGACACCTGACATCGATGAGGATCTGTTCGGAACCCATGTGCGAAGGTTTGAGCGACACCCGCAAACGGTAGTTTGATGCCATTGATGAATCGATATTGTTGGCGCCTTGTGATCCTCGTTGGGCTTGTGGCGATGATTCCCCTCGCGTACCCCCGTGCCGTCGGCGCGGCGGATTCTTCACATCAATCGCACACCATCACGCTCCGTGCCGCCGGCGTTCCCACGGGTTTTGGGGTCGGGCCGGTGGCCGAGGCGCAGCGGAAAACGATCGATGCATTTCGCGCCAAGTACCCCAGAGTCGATCCCATCGCCACGACGGGCATTCATCTCCCCGGCTCCAAGAGCATGGACATGGTGCCGTTCATGCAGATCGCCGGCGACATCGCGCCGGATGTCATGTACGTCAACTTCCGTCAGAGCCAGACATACATCGACATGAAGCTTCTCTACCCGCTCGACAAGTACATCGAGCGGGCGGTGGGCATCATGATTCCCGATTTGTCCTCGCTGGACAACGACGCGGCGCTGGCGGCCTTGTCCAAGGGGCGCAATTGGTCGGCGATGCGCGGTCAGGAGATGGCGCTCACCTGGCCGGTCATCCGCCGCCTTTGCCCTTACGGCGACAAGTGCCCGTATCGCAAGGCGGATGATCTCGCCCCCCTCGCGCGGCATTACCACATTTGGACGATGCCCGTCGGTCCGCTCGCCACGGCGATGACGTTTGACCGCTCTCTCCTGGCCGAGCATGTCAACGAAGGGATCGAGCTCCGCACGCCGCACGACTGGAACGAGCTGATGGCGTGGGCGAAGATTCTGACCGATCCGAAGAACAACACATACGGCCTGGGCATCTCCGCCTCGACGCCCGGCTGGACCTTCGCCAACTTTCTATACGCGGCGGGGGGGAAGGTCGTTGATCAGGACAAGGCGGGCAACTGGCATTGCGTGCTCGATTCCGAAGCGGGTGTCGAAGCGGCCTACTTCTTCGCGCGATTGCGGCTGGAAAAGGTTTATCACAACGGACAGTTCATCACCCGCGGCGTCGTCAAGACCAGCGAGGCCGGCACCGCCGGCGGGCCGGTGCGATTCGGGTTTCAGTTCACCTACCTTGATGACCAGTTTTTCGATGGCGCGATGGATCAAACCAAGGGTCTTGGACCGGTCCCGGCCGGCCCGACCGGCTTGCGACGCGGTGAGTTGAACTCCGCCATGATGGGCATCTTCTCGGGGCTGGCAGACAAACAGGAGGTTCGTGACGCCGCATGGCACTACATTCACTTTTATGATGGAATCGAAGCCCGGCGGATTCGCACCGAGACGATGGTTGAAGCCGGGCTTGGACCGTACGTTCGCCGCGACCTGCTCGAAGAGTTCAACGTAGGCGGGCGTTACGACAGTGTGATCCGCCGCATCCCGCAGGGGCTGGAGTCGGTCTACACCGTGGCCTTTGAAGGAGGCGTTCCCGAGCCGTACGGGAAAAATTGCCAGTACGTGTATGATGAATTGAACAAGCCCATCGGTGCGATCTGGGCGAGCTCCACGATCATCGCCGCCATCGACGCCGGGGATGAGGCTGCCGCCAAAGCCGAGATTCGCGGCATCCTCCAGCGCGCCACCCAGCGGATCAACCAGAAGATGCTCGGTAATCTCCCGCCGGCCGAGGTCGCCCACCGCAACAAGGTCGCCACCGCCATCATCATCCTTGTTCTGCTCATCTTCACAGGCGTCATGTGGTCCGTTCTGCATGCCTTCACGCCACCGGAGCTGCGCAAGCCCCGCAGGCGCTTTGTCGAACTGATCCGCCCGCCCGGCGGATGGTTCCGATTCGTTCCACTCGCCAGTCGTATGCGAGGCGCCATCCTCGGTCCCCACACCGACCGCCTCACCGTCGGCGACGAGATGAAGTCCGACGCGCCATCGGTCGCCGGACACGCACCCGCCCACGGGGAGGATGGCTGGCGGCGCAATCGTTACATCAAGGCGTGGATCATCATGGCCCCGGCGATGCTTCTTCTGTTGCTCTGGGTCTACTGGCCGCTGGTCAGGGGCACGGCGATCGCGTTTCAAAACTACAGTGTGCTCGGCGACAGCCAATGGATCGGCGTCTCCAACTTTGCCACGGTTCTCTACAGCGGCGAGTTCTGGTACTCCCTCCGCGTCTCCCTCTGGTATGCCGTGCTCTTCTTTTTCTTTGGCTTCTGGGCGCCGATCGGTCTGGCGTTTTTATTGAGTGAGGTTCCACGCGGCGGAATCTTCTTTCGCACGGTGTACTATCTGCCGGCCGTCCTCTCGGGCGTCGTCGTCATTTTCCTCTGGAAAAGCTTTTACGGCCCCAGCGGGATGATCAACCAGTTGCTCAATGAGGGAGTGTGGCTTTTAAACCTCCTGCCCGGCGTCGCCATTGGCGCCTTCAACGGCGATTGGCTTCAGGATCCTCATTTTGCCCTGTTTTTCTGTTTGCTCCCCACGGTCTGGGCGGGCATGGGTCCCGGTTGTCTCATCTATCTCGCGGCGCTTAAAACGATCCCCGAAGAGCTTTACGAGGCGGCCGACATCGACGGCGCGGGCATCCGCCACAAGCTCACGCACATCGCGCTGCCGACGATCAAGATTCTCGTCATGATCAATTTCATCGGCGCGATGATCGGCGCCGTCCGCGGCGCCGGCGGTTTCATGCTCGCGATGACCGGCGGCGGGCCGTACGGCGAATCCGGCGGCGCGACCGAAGTCATCGGCCTGAAAATCTTCTACACCACATTCGGCTATCTTCAGTTCGGCGTGGGCGCCGCGATGGCCTGGGTCCTGGGCGCGATGCTGATCGGCTTCACCGTCATTCAGCTTCGACAACTGAGCAACCTCGAGTTCCGCACGGCCAAGATATAGAGGTTCCCCCCCATGCCCATCATCAGCATCATCGGCCGGCGCAACTGGCGCGTCCGCTTCGTCATCGGAACCATCTATGTCCTGCTTGCCATCGGCGCCGTCAGCATGATCTACCCGCTTATGCTGATGCTCAGCGGTTCGGTCAAGAGCGACACCGATTATCTCTGGGTCACGCCGGTTCCCGCGTATCTCTGGAACGATGACATCCTCTGGATGAAATACATCGAGACCAAGTACGCCACCGTCACGGCGGCCGAGAAGGACTTGCATCGTCCCATCGGAAGCTGGCGGAAGATGACGCCGCCGACACCGGCATCGGAGAAGGCGCCGATTGTCGATGCCTTTCGTGAGTTTCGCGCGCAAAACAAGTGGCCGAGTCATTGGTACACCATTGGCCAGATGCAGTATGTCGGCACGCTGGGGGCCGGCTCCCGTCGATTCCGGGCACTGGCCAAGGAGGCGTATCCCGACATCGCCGATTATTCCCACGCATTGGGTGTTCGCTATGAATCCTGGTCGCAAGTCGGACCGCCCAACACACCCTACGCCGCGGCGCGTTTCACCTTCCCCGACGCGGTCAACTACAAGATTCTGGAGACGCTCAAGGAGCGGTCCGCCCCGCCCGATCGCATCGTCGTCAACCTCGATGGCGTTTTCTGGCAGGAATACCTCCGCCCCCAATGGGCCACCGTCGAGGAATACAACAAGGCCCACGGCACCGATTACAAGCACTATGACGAGGTGCTGCTGGCGACCACGCCCCCGACAGACAAGCGGGCCCGCAAGGATTGGGAGCAGTATGTCCGCTTTGATCTCAACGTCGCCTTCATCCATGTCGATCCATCCGCCACGCCGGCTTTTCGTCGATTCCTGGCCACGCGGTATGACAACGACATCAAGCAGCTCAACCGCAATTGGAACGCCGGCTACGAATCCTTTGAGAAGATTGATCTTCCCCGCGGCATTCCCGGCTCTCTCGGCCGGCAAACCGATTTTTCCGCGTTCATCAAAGACGCCGCGGTCTGCCCGCTCAATGCCTTATCCATCGACGGCCCACGCCAGGGGTTTGAGCGCTTCGTCGCCAAACAACGTGGCGTTCCCCTCGCACAGGTCGCGCCATTGGCGATGCCGATCGAACAGGTGGATTACAAGGACTTTGAGCACAACAAATCAGGCACGCGATGGGAGCTGTTCACCCGCAACTACATTCAGGTGATTGATTTTCTGGTCCTCAACGGCAATGGGATGCGCAACACGATCATCTACTGCGGGTTGATGATCCTCGTCACCCTCACCGTCAACCCGCTGGCGGCGTATGGCCTCAGCCGCTATCGCCCGCCGAGCACCTACAAGGTGCTTCTCTTTTGCATGTGTACGATGGCCTTCCCGCCGGAAGTGACCATGATCCCCAGCTTTTTGCTGCTCAAACGTTTCCCCTTGATCGGCCTTGCGATTTCGGCGGCGGTCGGCATCCCGCTGGCCATCGCGCTGGCGAGGCTCTTGCCCAAATGGCCGGACTGGATCAAAGGCGTCGTCGCCGGAGCGGTGGGGTTGGGGGCGGGATTCTACTTATTGCCGCGCCTCTTCGGCGGCAACGCCGCCGACATCAGCCTCCTCAACACCTTCTGGGCGCTGGTCCTACCCGGGGCGGCCAATGGGTTTGGCATCTTTCTGCTCAAGGGATTTTTCGACAGCCTGCCCCAGGAACTTTACGAGGCGGCCGAGATCGACGGCGCCGGGGAGCTGACCAAGTTCTGGACGATCACGATGAGCCTCTCCAAGCCCATCCTCGCCGTCCTCGCCTTGCAGGCGTTCACCGCCGCCTACAGCGAGTTCATGATGGCGCTGGTCATCATCCCCGATCCCAAGATGTGGACGATCATGGTCTGGCTGTTCCAGCTTCAAAGCCAGGTCCATCCCACCGTCGTCTATGCGAGCCTGGTCATCGCCGCGATCCCCACCTTCCTGGTCTTTCTCTTTTGCCAGAACATCATCATGCGCGGCATTGTCGTGCCGACGGAGAAGTAGTAGGCTGGTGATGCAATCAACCGGACTATTTTTGTGCCGCGATTGAACACCAGGCCGCTGAGTGCGTTTCGTGTGGAAAATCAGTGATGCCCGGCCATCCAGCGTGCCACCTGTCGGGCGGCCTCGGCGGGATCGGGCAGGTAATAATGCCAGCTCGTCCGACGCATCATCACATCCTCGACGGTCATCGCCCATTCATGGCGGCAGTAATGCTCCACTGCGTCAAAGCTCGGTGGCGGTGGGATGACGGCGCTGACGGCGTCGGTCGGGCCGGTGGTGATGAGCGGCTCGTCGGCGGTTCGACAAGGCCCTGCCGAGCGATGGTCGAGCTTCAGGATTAGATCGACGGCTTGTTCGGCGATGAGGCGATAAGTGGTCAGTTTGCCTCCCGCTACATCAAGCCAGTGATCTTCGCTGGCGCGGATGATGTGTGCGCGCGAGACATCGGATGGATTTCCGTGGCGATCCTCAACGAGCGGGCGAAGACCAGCCCAGGCGCCGCGCACATCCTCGAACTCCATCGCGGCGCCGGGGAAGAATCTGTTCGCGACATGAAGCAGATAGTCCATATCCGCCGCGTCGCATCGAACGTCCGCCGGGTCGCCGTGGTAGTCGGTGTCCGTGGTGCCGAGAATGATTCGCTCGCCCCAGGGGATGGCGAATAAAACCCGCTTGCCTTCGGTCATAACGACCGCATCGCTCATGGGGAGCTTGGCGCGATCAATGACGAGGTGAACGCCTTTGGTCAGCCGCAATTGAAGGCCGCCGTGCGGTTGGCGTCCTGCCCAGGGTCCGGAGGCATTGACGATCCAGCGCGCCTTGAGATGGAGCGGCGCGTCGGCGGCGGCGTCGATCACTTCGCATTGCCATTGATCGGCGTCGCGGCGGGCGTTGACGAAACGGATGCGGTTGGCCGGCAGCGCCCCGTGCGCGGCGGCCGAGCGGAGCGTGTCCAGCACGAGCCGGGCGTCATTGGTCAGACCGTCGAAGTAGCGCACAGCGCCCGTGAGCCCCGCCGCTTTCAAACGCGGCTGCCGTTCCAGAACCGCATCATTAGTGAGCCACTGCGAACGCCCCAGATTATGCCACCCGCACAGGGCGTCATACAGCTTCACACCGATCTTAAGCTGCCACAGCCGCCAATCACGGTTGCCGCGATACGCGGGGAAGATAAACGGCAACGGCTCGGCCAGATGAGGGGCGATGTGGTGAATGATCCGCTTCTCTCGGCTCGCTTCGCGCACGAGGCCAATGTGTCCCTGTGCCAGATACCGCAGCCCGCCGTGCAGGAGTCGGCTGGAGCGACTGCTGGTTCCGGAGGCGAAGTCATCCTGTTCGACCAGTCCCGTGCGCAGACCACGCATCGCCGCGTCGCGGGCGATCCCCGCGCCGACGATGCCCCCGCCGATGACGAGCAGATCGAGCGTCCCATCGCTTAGCTGCCGAAGCGTGTGTGATCGCTGCACTGTCATGACAACTCCATTCTTCATGATACAGGAGCTGCCGGCGAAGTGTTGACCTTATGGGCAGCGATGCGAAGTGAAACTGGGCTTCCCCACGAAGGGCGGATGCGTTTGTTCATCATAAATGCAATCAAGTATAAATTGATTGATGGGCATCGACAGTGCGGCACATCACATTCTTCAAGCGCCGCTTCGTGTCCCTCGTGCCCTCGTGGTTCATTTCTTTTCTTCACTTCGCGGCTTCGCGCCTTCGCGTGAATCACTTTGCTCCTCACCCGCCGCGGCGAATCTTCCCATGAATGGCCAGGTGAATCGCAGCTCAAAACTCCGTGATCGGGATGTTTGATTTTGTCGGCTTGGATTCCAGGCGGTTGGCCAGCGCCGGGTCGCCGCCGAGGGCGGCGATGATCGAGTGGAGATCATCATCCACCAGGATCGGCTTGTTGCTCAGTTTCCCGCGCGTCGGGTGGTGGGGGGCGAGGTCCTGGGCGCTTTTCATGTCGATGCCGGTGTGATATTCGACCGTGGCGTTGGGGTCTTTGAGCTCATGGCCGGTGAGGATGCAGACGACCGAATCACCCGGGGCAATCACCTTTTCGTCGAGCAATTGGCGCAAGCCGGCGACGCTGGCCGCGCTGGCCGGTTCGCAGCCGAAACCCCAGCGCGCGACCATCGCGCGGTGTTCGAGGATCTCTTCGTCGCTCACCTCCCGGACGACGCCATCCATCACCTCCAGCGCCCGCAGCGCCTTGGCGAGATTGACCGGCCGGCTGATCTCGATGGCGCTGGCGACGGTGTGCGCGTGATAATTCGACTCATCCATCGCGGCGTACAGCTTTTGCACGGCGGCCGCCTCATATCGCCCATCGTTCCAGCGCACGCCCTGGCGCGTGAAGATTTGATGCAGCGTGTTGGCGCCCGTCGCGTTGATGACGGCCAGTCGCGGAATCTTCTTGATGAGGCCGAGCTCCTTGAGCTCCATGAACGCCTTGCCGAAGGCCGAGCAGTTGCCCAGGTTCCCGCCGGGGACGATGACCCAGTCCGGCGCTTGCCAGTCGCGGGCCTCCAGAATCCGATACATGATCGACTTCTGCCCCTCGAGGCGGAACGGGTTGACGCTGTTCATCAGATAGATGCCCAGTTCCGGCACATCGACGGCGATCTGCCGAATCCGCCGCAGGCAGGCGTCGAAATCACCGCGCACCTGAAGCGTCAGCGCCCCGTAATCCAGCGCCTGCGAGAGCTTGCCGAAGCTGATCTTCCCGCTGCCGATGAAGACGATCCCCTGAATCTCGGCCAGCGACGCGAACATCGCCAGGCTCGCGCTCGTGTTCCCCGTCGAGGCGCACGCGACCTTCTTCGCCCCCACCATCCGCGCATGGGTGAACGCGGCCGTCATCCCATTGTCCTTGAAACTGCCCGATGGATTCAGCCCCTCGTATTGAAGCTGCAGCGCCCCCGGTTTCAAGCCCATCCGCCGGGCCAGGAGGTCGGCATCCTGCAACACGGTGCGCCCCTCGCCAATCGTGACGATCTCCTCCTCGCGGCCATAGAAGGGGAGCAACTCGCGGAAGCGCCAGACGCCGGAAAAGTCGCATCGCCCGGCCGCGCCCGTCCCCCGCGTGCTCCAGCGATGTTCGAAAAAGCTGAGGCTCTTGGGCACGGGCAACCGTGACCAGTCATAGCGAATGTCGAGCAGCGCCCCGCACTTGTCACACGCGATGCGCACCGCATCGACCGGATACGTCGCGCGGCAGTCGGAGTTGATGCATTCCTGGTGGGCGGCTTGGTTCATGCGATGAGTAGGGTAAGACAGCCGCCCGGCGGCGTCAAAAGCGGACGATGCCAGGAGAGGGTGGAAAAGGGGACATCCAGAATATCCCCGCGCGACGGCTCGTCCGCCTACCCGCCGCATTTTCGCATGCGTCACCCCCGGCGTATTGCTCGCGGGATATTCTGGATGTCCCCTTTCCCTTGAAGCGCCGGCATTCTTCGGGCATCCTTTGTGGGCGGGCGGCTTGTCGGTCGTCCGTCCATGTTCCCCGTGGGATGCGCCCATGACCGAGTTGATCGCGCCCGAATCATCCGCCGCCGCCAAGCGTCCGCCCGGGCGGTGGGGCATGCGGGCGCGCGGTCTTGCCGAGCGGCTGGCGCCCTTGATCGCGCTGGTCGTTCTCATCGCGGCGACGGCGCTGTGCGAGCATTGGATGCGGGGCACAAGCAACTTTCTCAAGCTTGAAAACTGGCGGAACATCTTTCTCCAGCAGTCGTTCATCGGCATCGTCGCCCTGGGGATGACGTTCGTCATCATTTCCGGCGGGATCGACTTGTCCGTCGGCTCGATGGTCGCGATGGCGGGGGGGATCGGCATCTGGCTCATGAACACCGCCATCAACGCGGCGGGGATCATCGAGGATGTGCATTCGGCCAGGGAGATCGGCTTCGATGTGCCGTACACGGCGCTGCGCTATCATATGGCGGAATGGTTCGTTGCCCATCAATGGGCCGGGCATGAAATGACGGGGGTCTGGCTGGCGGTGGGGGGGACATTGGTCGTGGGGCTGGCGGCGGGGGTGCTCAATGGGCTCATCATCGCCAGGGGGCGGGTTGCGCCCTTTATCGCCACGCTCGGCGGCTTCGCGGCCTATCGCTCGATCGCGCAGGCCGTCGCCGATGGGGGGGAGTTTCGTTCGGCCAGCGCGAATCTATACGCGATCATTGGCTCGAAAGGGATCAGCGTTCCCTGGGTTCACATCACGCCGGCGCTGGAACTGGTCATCCCTTATAGCGTGATTATTTTTCTGGGGCTGGCGGTCGTGGGGGCCGTCGTGCTGAATAAGACGCGATTCGGACGATACACGATCGCCATCGGAAGCAACGAGCGGGCGGCGGTCTATTCGGCGATCAATGTGCGCCGCGTGAAGGTGCTCGTTTATACGCTGGCCGGTCTGACGTGCGGGATCGCGGCGCTGTTGCTCGGCTCGCGGATGAACTCGATTTCCAGCTCAGGCAGCGGCAGTTTTTATGAACTCGACGCCATCGCCGCCGTCGTCATCGGCGGCACGCGGATGACCGGCGGCGCGGGGACGATCTTCGGCACGGTCATCGGCGTGCTGATCCTGGGCGTCATCTCCAACATGCTCAACTTCCTGGAGGTGTCCCCCTATCTGCAGGGATTGGTCAAAGGTGTGATCATCGTCGCGGCGGTGCTCGTGCAGCGGGTCGGCCGAAGGGAAACGTAGTCACATGGAAGAAGTCTCACCACGGAGGCCACGGAGAGCACGGAGTCTCACCACGGAGGTCACGGAGAGCACGGAGACAAAGAAGAAGTGACATGATTGAGAGCGGTGGATGACAAAATCACACCGCTTCAGCATCAATCGCCCTTGCTTCGTATTTTGGCATTTCTCCGTGCCCTCCGTGTTCTCCGTGGTGATATTTTGAGATAGGAGCGTGTCATGAAGCGATGGGTTTGGGTGGTGCTGGCGTGTGTTTGTGTGGTGGGGATGGCGGGCGTGGGCGGGGCGCAGGATGCGCCGGCGCGGAAGATGAAGATCGGGGTGTCGATTCCGGCGGCCGATCATGGGTGGACGGCGGGGATCGGCTGGTGGGCGAAGCGCGCGATGGCGCTGCATCCGGAGATCCAGTGGACCTATGCGACGGCGGCCAGCCCGGAAAAGCAGATCAACGACATCGAGAACATGATGGTCAAGGGGGTCGATGGGATCGTCATCCTCTGCACGGAGAGCGCGCCCTTGACGCCGGTCATGAAAAAGGCGCACGAGCGGGGCATCTTCATCGTCAACGTCGATCGCGGGCTGCTCGCGCCGGTCGCCGACATCTTCCTCGAAGGGGACAACAAGGCCTTCGGGCGCAAAAGCGCCGAGTACATTGTCAAAAAGCTCAATGGCAAGGGGACGATCGTCGTATTGGAGGGAATCCCATCGACGGTGAACAGCGACCGCGTCAACGCGGCGATGGAGGTGTTCAGGCAATACCCCGACATCAAGATCGCCGCACGCCAGCCGGGAATGTGGAACCGGGAAAAGGCGATGGTCGTCATGCAGAACTTCCTGACGCAGTTTCCGCACATTGATGCCGTCTGGGCGCAGGATGATGACATGCTCCTGGGGGCCAGGCAGGCGATCAAGGAGGCGGGGCGGCAAAAGGAGATGTGGCTCTTCGGCGGGGCGGGGATGAAGGATGTGATCAAGATGGTCATGGATCACGATCCGCAGGTTCCGGCCGACATCACTTATCCGCCGAGCATGATCGCCGCGGGCGTTCACATGGCGGCGTCGGCGCTGCGGGATGGGAAGCAGGACCGCATCAGGCAGTTCATGCCCAAACACATGATGATTGATGTGGAACTCGTGACGCCTGAGAATGCGAAGGAGTTTTACTTTCCGGATTCGGTGTATTGATGGATTGGTCAGTTGTCCGTTGCCAAGACTTATCCCTCTCCCGTTGTACTCAACGGGGGAGGGCAGGGAGGGGGTTTTCGCGGAGTTTCGAGCGGACCCCCTCCCCAACCCTCCCCCGTTGAGTACAACGGGAGAGGGGGAAAATCGCATGCGCGCAACTCCAAACTGACCACTGACAACTGACCACGGACAAAGACATGTTCAAGCTATTACTCATCGCCATCGGCGGGGCATTGGGCACGTTGACGCGCTACGGCACGGGCACGGCGCTGCTGCGCTATTCCGAACAATTCCCCTGGGGCACGTTGACCGTGAACCTGGCGGGCTGCTTCATCATGGGGTGCCTGCAGGGGATGTTCGCGGAGCGATGGCTGATCCGTCCGGAATATCAGGTGGCGATCCTCGTCGGCTTTCTGGGTGGCTTGACGACGTTCTCATCCTATGGCTGGGAAAGTTTCGCCTTCATGCAAAGCGGGCAGTTCTGGCGCGCCGGAGCGAACATCCTTCTGAACAATGTGGCCGGAATCGCGCTGGTGCTTTTGGGGTATGGGCTGGGAGCCGGGCGGCTGTAGAATTGATCCTTTCATCGGGAGGCCATGCGATGAACATTCCGGAAGATGCGCAATTGCTGAGAATCTTTGTGGGTGAAAGCGACCGCTGGGAGGGGAAGCCGGCCTACGAGGCCATCGTGCTCGAAGCGCGATCCGCCGGGCTGGCCGGCGCAACGGTCTTTCGCGGCTGCATGGGCTTTGGCGCGCATTCGCACATGCACACCGCCAAGATTCTTCGCCTCAGCGAAGATCTCCCGATGCTCATTGAGATTGTCGATGCGCCGGAGAAGATCGAGGCATTTCTACCGAGGCTCAATGCCGTTGTCGGCGATGGGTTGATCACCCTCGAAAGAGTCCGCGTCCTCAAATACCATGCCGGACCGTCGGATGCGGCGTGAGCGGCGACGCCATTCGATTGCGCCGGCGCACGGCATCATCCGGTGCAATAAACCGCCGGCATCACGGAGCGATATCACATGGTGATGGATGCGATGGTCATCATCGGCGCGATGGGAGCGGAGGACATCCACCCGCATCCCGTTCTGTCATCCGATCCCAATTGGGCGGGGGCGCTGTTGATTGTGGTGGGGGGGCTGTTTCTGGCGGCTCTGGCCGTTGGGCTGGTCGTGCGATTCAACGCCCCTCGTGAGGTGTCGCCATCACAGTGGCAGGATGAACCGCCGGGCGTTTCGCATCATCACGGCGCGTGACATGGCATCCGCGAAGATGCCTGTTCGGCATCATTTCGCAGTCCCAATTTAACGCTCCCGTTGTGGCTTCAATCATTGGCCGGTGGACGGATCGCCGAGTCCGGCGCGCTGATCCGCGGCGGCGGGGGCGGGACGAGCGGCTCGGCACCCGGCACCTTGGTCCCAGGCACCACGCCCACCTGCCGAAGCGCGTTGTTCACCTCGACGTCGGTGGGATCAAGATCATGCGCGCGGGCTAGTTGCTGGGCCGCCCGTTGGTTTTGCCCGATCTTTTGCAGGTAAAGACCGAACTGCTTGGCCACCTCCGCATTGCGCGGATCGATGAGCGACGCCTGGTTGAAGGCGTCGATCGCCGAGTCGGCGTCACCAATGTAGCCGTAGGTCTTGGCGAGGATCACGAAGTCCTCGGACTTGTGCGTTTTCTCAGCCTGTTTGGCCAACACCGCCGTTTCGACGCCGCGCCCATTGCTTCGCGCGATGCAGGCCGCGAGGCTGTCAATCACCTGCGCCCGGAAGGCTTTGTCATCGCGCCCGGCGAGGGTGCGTGTCATCACGTCGAGCGTGGTCTTATACGCCTGGATGGCTTGCTGGTATTGATGAAGCTGATCGTAGCTGGCCGCCAAGCCATACTGGGCCTTGTAGTCGCGCGGGTCCTGTCGCGTGGCATTTTTGTAAGCCCCGGCGGCCTGATCGTAGTGACCGGCGGTGTACAAACCGTTGGCCGTGAGGCGCGATCCGGTGGAGTCGGCGGTCATCTCGGCGCAGCCGCCGATCATGAGCGCTCCGCCAAGCACGATGACGCCACAGGCGGCGCGGCCAACCGTCACGCGGGGAAGCATCTTGGAAACATTCACGGCTACCTCCATGCAGCGATGGAAAAGTTCACACAAACGGACGATCGACCGAACGCGGCCGGTCGATTTCTTGCCTGTACGATAAAAAGTCATCCGGCATTTGCAAGTGATGCGCGGCACATCGCCTCAGACCGATCGCTCGAAATTCCCGGCCGGGGGCGGCTCAACGGCCGCCTGCTTCCGCGCCGCCTCAATCGCGGCCTTGCTGTCGGCATCGGGCGTCACCCACACCTTGATTTCCTGCTGGAGATCCTCGGCGAAACGCACGGTGACCATGAACGTGTCAATGCGGTCCAACTTGCCCGGCAGATAGATGTCATCCGGTTCGATGTTGAAGGTCTGCGCCTGCAGGGCAAAGGCGATGTCGGTGGCGCTGACCGAACCAAAGAGGTTGCCCTGTTCGTTGGCGCGGCGCTCAATCGTCACCTCGATCCCCGCCAGTTGAGCGATGAGGCGCTTCTGGTCCTCATAACGCTCGCGCTCGATGCGCTCGATCTCCTTACGGCGCTCCTCCACCTTCTTGACGTTGTTGGCGGTGGGGTGAACGGCCAGGTCGTGGGGCAGAAGATAGTTGCGGGCATAACCCGGCGACACTTCAACCACGTCGCCGACGCGGCCAAGGTGCTTGACGCTTTCCTTCAGGAGCAGTTTGACATTCGCCATTGGAATTTCCTTGTTGATGGTTGCTGTTTAATTGATTCGCCCGGCGGGACAACCGCACTTGGTCGCAAGCGCCGTGGCGGCTGTTTCCTTAAAACGGGATATCATCCTCGTTGAACTGTTTTTCCTCGCCAAACGGTTGTTCGGGCGCTGGGCTGTTCCGCCCTTGTGCGGGTGCACGCTGCGGGGCGCGCTGCGGTGGGCGCTGATCATCCTGGGAACCGCCGGCGTCATAATTGCCGCCGCCAGCGCCGACTGATCCGCCATCCCTGCCACCGCCGAGGAATTGGAAGTTTTCGACGATGACGGAGAGCTTCGAGCGCTTGCCGCCACCCTGTTTGTCTTCCCATGAATCATACTTCAGGCGTCCCTCGACCAGCAGTTGCTTGCCCTTCTGGCAATACTGATTGATGACTTCTCCGGATCGTCCAAATGCCGAACAATCCACGAAGCAGACTTCCTCGCGGTCTTCACCATTCTTTGTTCGGTACTTGTGGTTGACGGCCAGGCCGAACTCGGCCACGGCCATCTGGCTGGGCAGATACTTCAACTGTGGGTCGCGTGTCAGGTTGCCCACGAGAATGATCTTGTTGTAGTTGGCCATATTGCCTTTCGCTGAATACCGCGGGAAGTAGCGGGCCGCTTGTTTTCGGTCCGTTAAAGCTTACTCGGCGTCGGCTTCAACCGGCTCGTCGCGCCGATGACGTCGCTCGCCGCGTTCACCCCGATCCCCGCCGCGTTCATCGCCGCCTCGGTCGAACGAGGGACGATCCCACGGACTGCGCTCCTCACGCGGCTGGATCGCCTGGGGCTCGACCGCCTGCATTTCCTCCTTGTTCAGATGATCGGCGCGGGTGATGAGTACGCGCAGAACCTGTTCGGACAAATTGACATCGCGCTCGATCGCCGCGATGGCGCCGCCGGGGCCGGTGAAGAAAACAATGATGTACGTGCCGCGCTTCTGGCCTTCAATTTCATACACCAGACGCCGCTCATCCCATTTCTTGGCGAAGATGACCTCGCACTTCTGGCCTTCAACGATCTGTGTGCAGAGCTTGAGCGCGCCTTCCGGCTCGGTGGCGCCGCCGGGACCGATCAGAAACATCGCCTCGTACTGAATATTTTTCGCTGCCATATAACATGCTCCTCAGCATGGGTTTGGCCGGGTTGGCCGATCACGCGATCGATCATCCGGTCGCTGGGTAAAAAGTTGTTCGATCACATCAAAAATATTGGCCGCATCCAATGATGCCTCGCTCCATCCGGCTGTCCATCGGGACCACTCGCCGGGCGGCATTGACTCTTATTTCTCCGTCTTCTCCGCGGCGTTGAACTGATTCATCGCCGCTTGCATTCCTTTTTCCATCCAGACCAGCGTCGCTTCGACGCCCCGGTCCAGAGCCACGCCCAATCCGGCGCGTTGGTCTTCGCTGAACCGTCCCAACACATAATCCCTCTGCGGAACACGGCCGGGTGGTGCGTCAATTCCAATCCGCAGTCGGGGATAATCCCGCGAGCCCAAAGCCCGCTCGATATCCTTGAGCCCATTATGTCCGCCGCTGCTTCCGGAGCAACGGATCCGGATTCGTCCGCACGGCAAAGCGAGGTCGTCCAGCACAATCAGGATGTCCGACATGGCGATGCGATAAAAGCTCATCGCCGCCTGCACCGCCCGCCCGCTCAGGTTCATGAACGTCATGGGCTTGAGCAGCAGCACCTTTTCAACCTGCCCGGATGCAAACGTCCAGTTTCCATCCATGGCGATGCCGTCAAATCTTCGCTTCGCCAGCTTGTGAAAGTCGCTTGCCGCGCCGATCCAACCCATCCGCAACGCCAGGGCATCGAGCAATTCCCATCCCACATTGTGGCGGGTGCCCACATACTCCGAACCCGGATTGCCAAGACCAACAATCAGTCGCATTCCGTTTCCAGTGGTCCTTTGTTTGTGGCCCGTTGTCGAACGTCACCACACGACCCCGACGCGCCCGCGAACGCCGCGTGGCGCATCGGATGCCCGCATTATTTCTTCTCCGCAGTCGCCTTCTTGTCGGCGGCGGCATCCTCTTCCTCGGGCTTGCGACCGATGACTTCCGGCTCGGCGGTTTCAGCGCCTTCGGCCGTCTCGGGCTCCTCTTCCACAACCTCCCGAACGCTGGCAACGATCGCATCCTCATCATGCAGCGGTCGAACGCCCTGCGGCCACTTGATGTCCTTCACATGCAGCACATCGTTCAGCGCCATCTCCGCGACATTGTGGCGGATGACCTCCGGGATATCCGTCACGAGGCATTCAACCTCGATTTCCGAGATGATCTGCTGGAGAACGCCGCCATCGGCCTCACCCTTGGGCGTGCCGCGAAGCTCGATCCCCACGGTCACTTCAACCGTCTCATCAAGGCGCACGCGGGCGAAGTCCACATGGAGCACATCCATGCCCAGGTGGTCGTATTGCACTTCCTTGACCAGCACCGTTTCGCTCTGGCCGTTCAGGTCCAGGTCGAACACATGAGCGCCGCGATTGAGGTGCCCGACGACATCCTTCTTCGTCAGCGTGACGGGGATGACCGACTGCTTGTGCCCGTAAATGACACCGGGAAGAAGCCCGGCATCCCGAAGGCGCTTGTTGGCGCGCGAGCCAAGCTCACTGCGTTGCTTGGCGCTGACTTGTGCGGTTTGTGCTGCCATATTGATCTCCTGAATGGTTTACGTTTGTTGGTTGTCGTTCAATTAATCTTGGGATCCGGTTTTTTCTTTTGCCGCTGAAACAGCGCGCTGATCGATTCGTTGTGGTGAATCCGGTGGATCGCCTCGCCGAGAAGATTGGCCACCGACAGCACCACGAGCTTGTCCTTGATCGGGTTGGCGCGATCCCCCAGCGGAATCGTGTCCGTCACCGCGAGCTTGGTGAACTGGCAATCGAGCAGCCGCTCCATCGCCGGCGGTGCGAACACGCCATGTGTCGCCGCCAGATAAATATCCTTCACCCCGTGGTCGCGGAGGATATTGACCGCGCCGGTGATCGTGCCCGCGGTGGTGATCATGTCGTCCACCATGAGCACGTTCTTCCCCTCCACGTCGCCGACCACATGCTTGACCTCGATCTGCGACCCGTTGACCCGTCGCTTGTCGATGAAACAGAGCTCGCCGCCGATCATGTTCGCATAAACCTGCGCCCGTTTGACGTTGCCGACATCGGGGGAGACGAACACCTTGTTGGCGATGTTCAATTCATCAAACCACTTGCCGATGACCGGACCGGCGTTGAGGTGATCGACGGGAATGTCGAAAAAACCCTGGATCTGACTGGCGTGAAGATCGACGGCGACGACCCGGTTGGCGCCCGCGCGCTCCATGAGATTGGCAATGAGCTTGGCCGTGATCGGCGTCCGCCCCGCGTGCTTCTGATCCTGGCGGGCATAGCCGAAATAGGGAATCACCGCCGTCACACGGTTGGCGCTGGCCCGCTTGAGCGTGTCGATCCAGATGAACAGCTCCATCAGGTGCGCGTTCACCGGGTGGCTGGTCGATTGCACGATGAAACAATCCCGTCCGCGGACATCCTCATCGACGTGAACGAGCAGTTCGCCATCGGGAAAAAGCTCCGTCGCTCCGCGCCCCAGTGGAATTTGCAGGTACTGGCAAATTCGCTCGGCCAACTGTGGGTTGGAACGCCCGGTGAAAAGCTTGAGCTTGTCGGAATCCGCTTTCATCGTTTCCTACCCCCTTGCTTGGTTTGAGTTTCAGGCAGAGGTGACGGCATGTTGTCGGCATAGGCGTTGCCGGCGATCGTCGCGCCATCCGGCACGATACTGTCGGCCGGGAGACAGGCGAATGGCCCGATGATGCAATCCCGGCCAATCGACGAATCCCGCCCGATGAAGGCGAACGGATGCACGATCGTATCCGCGCCGATGTTCGCGCCATCTTCTATGTAGGTGTTCGTCGGCGAGACCACCGCGACGCCTTCCTCGCGGGTGCGCCGCTGGATCCGCTCCTGCACGATCGCATCCACTTGCGCCTGTTGCTCGCGGGTGTTGACCGCCAGCACATCCCCCGCCGCCACCGCCTGGACGGCCACGACCTTTTTCCCATCCCGTCGCAGGTGGCCGTAAACGTCCGTCAGGTAATACTCGTGCTTCTTATTGTCGTTCGTGAGCTTGCCCAGGGCATCAAGCAGCGCTTCGGACTTCAGGCAATAATAGCTCGGGAAGACTTCGTGAATCTCCCGCTGCGCCGGAGTGCAATCCACCTCCTCCACGATGTCGAGAAAATTGCCCTCGTCATCGCGGATGATCCGACCGTAGCCGGTTGGGTCATCCAGCACCGCCGTCGCCATCGACGCATCGGCGCGCTCATCCTGGTGGGCATGCAACAGCGTCCGCAACACCTGCCCGCGGATCAATGGCCCGTCACCGGCGAGGATGAACACGTTTCCCGAATGCTTGACAAGCTCGGATTCACACGCCCGCGCGGCATGCCCCGTCCCCAGTTGTTCGGTCTGCTCGATCCACTTGATGCGATCATCGGACTCGAACCGCGAGATGATCTCCTCCTTGCCATGCCCGATGACCACCATCACCTGCTGGCAGCCGGCGTCATAACACGCCTGCAACACATAATGCAGCATCGGTCGCCCGCAGATTTCATGCAGCGGCTTGGGGCGGCGCGACTTCATCCGCGTGGATTTGCCGGCGGCGAGGATGATGGCTGAAAGGGGCATGGGGATCGAATCGCTTTTGCTCTGGTTGTTCCTTACCCTGGTTCTTCCTTATTTCTGCCCGGCCAGCTCGGCATTGACTTGCGCTCGCATCACGGGGTTGCCGATCAGTGCCGCCATCTTCGTCGCAAGGTCTTTTTCGCCCTTCCTGTGAAACCGCCTCGCCGCCGCACGCGCGGTGTCATCCCGCAACGGTTCGAGACTGATTTCCTGGATGGCCCGCCTCGCCTGTTCCACCTGGCCGGCATCCGTCGCATCCAACGCCACCCGCTGCAGTTGTGCGTTGCGTTCACTCACGCCCGGCTGATGCAGCGCCTCTTGTATCCGCGCATCCAGCGCGGCGTCGCTTGTCGCACTGCCGGCGCCAGACGAACATCCGCCGAGCACCGAAATGCCCAACAGAACCGCAAGTTGCAGCGGGATGCTTCTTCGCATCGGTTCGCCAGTCCTCAATGCTACCCCGCTAGGATTCGAACCTAGACAAAGAGAGCCAAAATCTCTTGTGCTACCGTTACACTACGGGGTAGTGAACCGAGAGATATCCAATTGCGAGAGGCGGCCAGCAGGCCGAAAGGTGTGAACTCAATCCAAACTCGTCTACCTTTCCAGCCACAGCCAGACCTCTCGACGAATCTCATTTTTTCGACGCAGCCATCGTATGGGCTGAGCTTCCCCTGTCAAGCGCGCCAATCAAACTATTGATTGACGTATGCCATGCACGCCAGCATCGATCACCCGGCATCATCACTAAGCAGCACTTGGTGGGCCTACTTTTTCTTCGAATCCTTCCCCTTCAGAAGATCCCCAATGCCCTTCTGCACCGCCTGGCCCGCATCCTGATCGCCGGTCACGTTTTTCAGCGCATCATTGACGGCATTGGTGGTCGGACCGCCGAGTTGCTTGCCCAGCGACTTGCTCAGTTCACCCGTCAGTTTGTCCACCTGCTTGTTGACCTGCTTGCCAAGCTCCGCAGCCATCTTTTCCGTGTCGAGGCTCAGAAGGGTCTGCAATTCCTTGGGCAGCTTGTCCGAATGCGCCGCTTCCGTGGCAATCGAGTTGATCACCGTCATCAGAACATCCTTGACGGCCGCGCCATTTTCATTCCCCTCACCGCTGCCCACATTTTGCATCGTGATCGTTTGCAGCGGGATCGTCATCTCCTCGGCCAGCCCCGGCACGCCCGGTCGAAGCTTCACCACCGGGCTGTCAATCGTCAGCTTGGTGATGATCAACTGCATCGGTTTGGCATTGGGATCGGGCTTGGCATTGGGATCACTCGGCGGAAGCTGATCCATCAACGCCTTGAAGTTGAACTTCCCGTCCGCCTGCTCAATCGTCAGGGTTGGCTTTTTGATCGTGATGTCTTCGATCCGGATCGGGTTGTCGCGCAGCTGCCCATACTTCACATCAACCGATGCCTGATCCATCGAAAACATCTGCGGTGCCGAAAATCCTTTCGGCGAGCCGAGGGAGAAGTCATTGAGACTCAACGATCCGCCGAACAGCGAGACGTTGACTCCCCCCAATGCGGTTGGAACATCCAACTGCTTTTGCGTCTGGCTTTGCACCGTTGTGCGGATGATCTTGTTCAAGCTAAAGTACACCGCCACGCCGGCGCCGATCACCAGAATGAGCACAATCAGAACAATCCATTTCAATATTTTCATGGCTTCTCCTTCGTTGCTATTGTGAGCATTCCCACCAGCCGATTCAA
Organism: uncultured Tepidisphaeraceae bacterium; assembly: GCA_964435775.1. Lineage (GTDB taxonomy): Bacteria > Planctomycetota > Phycisphaerae > Tepidisphaerales > Tepidisphaeraceae > CAYTAP01. The sequence continues at coordinate 16,524 of CAYTAP010000013.1, read as the reverse complement.
CTATTTTTAAATACGCTCCTTATGGGCGAATCCACAACCTCATCCTCGAGCGCGGGTGGCCCAGGTGATCCGCTACGATCGGGGAATCAATTTTCGTCCATTGTAGGTCGCGAGGTGAATGCGGGCTTCCGGCCAGGGCATCAGAACGGGCTGCAGCGATGCCGGACCGGTCGCAACGACGTTCAATCCTTGTGGCTCACGTGTCCAATTGATGCGGATCGATCCGTGCGGCGTCGCGATTGACCCTTCGGCATGCGCCAAATCGCCCGGCCAGGGGCTGATCGAAAACCGTTTGAACCCGATCTCCAGCGGGCGGACGCCCAGCACCCAGGCACGGTTGAAATAAACCGGCAGCGCGCTCCATCCGTGGCAGAGGCTTCCGGCATAACCAAAGTCGTCCGCGCCGTACTGCGTTTCCCAAAGCGTCGTCGCACCGTTTTGCACCATCGCGTCGAAGGCATTGTGAACGCGCCGGCAGGCGAATTGCCTTGACGCGGCGTCACGCGGCATCAAAGCCGTCACTTGATACAGCAGGGCGCTGAGCGTCATCGGCGCCCACTTCTCGTCGCGGGCCGACCGCAGCAGGGATGTTGCCAGCTTGGAGGGAACGATTCCCTGGTGCAGTGCGAGCATCTGGGTGTATTCGTGCAGGCCGTTTTGACGACCCCGCTCAAGCGTCGTTGCATACGCGTGATGGCGGTTGTCCCAGAAGGCTTTATGGATCGCGCGAGACAACTGAGCCCGGCGACGGTTGACGAGCGCCGCCTCCTTCACTTCGCCTGCGCTGTGGAGCATCCACGCGTAGGCATTGAGCGCTTCAAGCAAATGAAGGTTGTACGCGGCGTGATGCGGCGTGCCCGCGAGCCCCTTCCCGATCGTTCCGCACAACCCCGGCGTCCACTCGTAAAAATGCCACTGATCCTTCCCGCGAGACAAACCATACAACCCCGTCCGCTCGTCATAACGATTGATCGCCGTTTGCAGCATGCCGCGGATCTGCGCGGCAAACTGCTTGAATAGCGCAGGCGACCCGCTGTGCAGCCAGTGCTCGGCCAATTCCACGATCCAGACGAGCGAGAAGACGGGGATCGTCACCCCAACCTTCGCGGGCGCGCACAATTCGAGCAGTCCGTCATCCCGGATTCCGCGACCGAGCAGCTCAAAACTCGCGGCCGCGAAGTCGTAATTGCCGTATACGTAATAGCCATATAGCGCCTGGTTGCGAGAGTCGTATCCATAAAGCGCCTGCTCGCGCCATGGGCAGTCCTCGTAATGCTCGTGCATGCACAGGTGCAGCGTCCGTATGCCGATCGTGTCCACCTGGTTCACAAGGGAATCCGAACTGGCGAAGTCTCCCACAGGCTCGACAGGCAATACGGTGGGGCGCAAGCCAAGGTAATTCAGCCGCACGGGCTTGCGATAATTGGACAGATGCAATTCAAGATACCGCGCCCCCAGGCGGCGGAAGGGAAGCGTGAATTGATTATCCCCTTCACGGCAGATGTAACGATCCGCGAAATTGCGCCCACCCACCCAGGCCCGCACCCGACCATCGTCCAGATGCTCTCCATGCGCGATCTCCAGCACCGCGCCGCCCGGGGCATTCACATTGAGCGTCAACAGGCCCACATGCTCCATCCCCAGGTCAACCACACAATATCGCCCATCCACGCCGCGATCAGGAATCTTGAACGTGAACACGCCGCGGGACTGGCCCTGTTCGTTCGTCAAGACGCGCACGGAACCCGGCGGCGGCCCGTCGTAGCGCGGCGCGCCAACCAGATCAGGGTCGGAAAAGACATCCGTCGGAACCTGGGTGGTCAGCGCATCATCGCGCATCGTCCTGGCCACGCTTTGATCCTTGTGTTTGCGAATGAAACTCCCCTGCATGACAACCCGGACGGGAAGGGCTTCTTCCACCCTCAGCGGCGTCACGGGGCGCGGGATCAACTCCTCCCAATACCCATCGGTTGCCTTGGCGCGCTCGACAGCTCTCGGCCAGCGGCGGTCATCAAAATCCACCTCGCTCCACGCCAGGTCCTTTCGCGCATCAAACTCAGCTGTAAATCCCATCTGGTTCGTGACGCGAAGAACTGATTTCTTAAGGAATGCCGGATGCTCGACCGCCCGCCACTGCTTGTCGCTGACGATCCTCTCTTTGCCGGCAGTCAACGCCACGATGCACCCCGCCTGCCCGGCGCGATGTTCGGCGAAATCCTCCCCGCGATGATAGGCCATGATCGCCAGCACGTTGCGGCCGCGCCGCAGCAGCGAACCAACCTCAAAATGCGTCCACGTCTTGCGCTGCGGATAGTCGCTGAACTGCCCCCGTCCGACCTCCCGACCATTGAGATAGAGCACGAAATCCGAATCGACGGCAATATCGACCGCGCCCTTGCCCGGCCGGGCGGACAGCTCAAAAGACCGCCGCATCAGAACATATTGATTGGCCTTGGGACGAGAGATCCAAATCCATGAGGCATCGCTGAACGGTGTTTGGTTTTGCGAAATAGGCATTGGGGTCCAACAAAAAAATAAGGTATTTCAATTATCGCATGGGAACAGTCCGCAGCGGGCTACATCCCCTGGCTGCGCGGGTTGAGAAACAGGTTGTCATGTCCCGGTATGATTTGATCGGCGATTTCATACACTTCCGCCATCGCCTCCTGCGCCGCGGCAATGTCGTAGGCGTCGGGCAGCACCTGACCGGCCAGGAAATGCTCACGCGTCGGCGCCGCATCCCCCGCGATCATCACCGATGCCGTCGGAAGACACACGAGCAACCCGCTGCTTCCTGGTGTGTATCCAAACAGCGGAAACAGATCGATTCCCTCGGCCAGTTGATCCTCCGCCGGGATCAATGTTTCTAGCAACTTCAATTCGCTTTCAATCACCCGATGATCGATGTCTTCCGTGTGGGCGCGCTCCAGCAGGCTTTCCAAATGCCGCCGCGCCGCCTGCTGCTCATTTTCATGAATGTATTTCTTTGCGTGCGGGAACAGCGACAGCCCCGCCCGATGGGCAGGCCTGAAGTTGGTCAGAAAAATGCTGTCCACCATCTCCGCCCGACCGCCCGTCCGCTCAAACAAATGCGCCCCCAGCGCCGCCGGTGGCAACCCGGGATCCACGAGAATCACCCGTTTGCCTGTCCGGATCAACGTGGTCGTTGAGTGGGGCGTGCGCACCACCTCGCTCTCATTCCAAAGCCGATTTCGGCCGAGTGTACCGATGCTGATGACATCAATCTGAATCGAAGGCATGGGCTAAGCGTAAAGGAAGAGCTTGGAATCGCAATGTCCCGTCAATCAATTACCCCATTATCACAACTTGTGGGGACGCACCTGATGAACTGTTGCGGAAAAAGTTGAATCTTGGCGATTTGAGTAATAACTGCTACGCTGACCCTTGCGCCATTGGCTTGGCGCTCCGATCAACGCTTCAAGGATCGTGCATATGCATCGCAAAACCTGTTATTTCAGCGGGCGAGTGCAGGGGGTGGGCTTTCGCTATACGGTTCAAAACATCGCCCAGCAATACGCCGTGGATGGCTATGTCCGCAATCTGCCAGACGGGCGCGTCGAACTGGTTATGGAAGGCCCGGAACAACAGATGGATGAGCTGGTGCAGGCCGTCCGCGACCGCATGAACCATTACATCTCGAAGATGGATGAGTCCGTCTATCCCGCCACAGGCGAGTTCGACCATTTCCGCATCGCCCATTAGCCAAAGCGTCATCGCACCAATCCCCTGCGCCCGGCAAACGGCTTCAACAGGACCGCACCCGCTCGACCACTTTCCCATCACCCCATCCCTGTGTATCTTCCCCTCTGCGTAGCGGGGGATTCAACAACTTCTGGAGCAGTCCCGATGGGTCAAAAGACGATCGCCGATGTGGATGTCAAGGGTAAACGGGTATTGATGCGGGTGGATTTCAACGTCCCGCTGGAAGGGGGGAAGATCACCGATGACCGCCGAATCGCACAGGCCCTCCCCACGATCAAAAATGTGATCGAACGCGGAGGCAGATTGATCCTGATGTCGCACCTGGGTCGTCCCAAGTCCGGTCCAGAAGCGAAGTATTCCCTCAAGCCGGTTCAGGAGCGATTGTCCCAATCAATCGGCAAGCCCGTTGGCTTTTCCGAAAGCAGCATCGGCCCTGCCGTCGAAGCCGCCGTCAACAAAATGGCTGATGGCGATGTGCTCCTGCTCGAAAACCTCCGCTTCCATAAGGAAGAGGAAAAAAACGATCCGCAGTTCGCCCGTCAATTGGCCAACCTCGCCGACATCTACGTCAACGACGCCTTCGGCACCGCCCACCGTGAGCACGCCAGCACCTTCGGCGCGCCGCAGGCGATGGCCGGCAAGCCGCGCGCCATTGGCTTTCTCATTCAAAAAGAACTGGCGTTTCTGGGCGACGCCGTCTCATCCCCCAAACGCCCCTTCGTCGCCATCCTCGGCGGCGCCAAAGTCTCCGACAAAATCAACGTCATCGAACAGCTCCTCGGTAAAGCCGACACGCTCCTCATCGGCGGCGCGATGGCATACACCTTTTTCCTCGCCCAGGGGAAGCAAGTCGGCAAGAGCCTCGTCGAGCGCGACAAGGTGGACCTCGCCAAGGCGCTGCTCGCCAAGGCGAATGGGAAGATCAAGCTGCCGGTCGATACCGTCATCAGCAACGAAATGACCGACACCGCCAGGACAAGTATCGTCGAAGGGAACATCCCCGACGACATGGAGGGATTCGACATCGGGCCCAAGACCCGCGCGCTCTACGCGGCCGAAATCGCCAAGGCCAAAACGATCATCTGGAACGGGCCGATGGGTGTCTTCGAGAAAAAACCCTTCGCCGCCGGCACCCGCGCCGTCGCCGAGGCGGTGGCGCAAGCGACTGACAAGCACGACGCCATCAGCATCATCGGCGGCGGCGACAGCGCCGCGGCCATCGAACAACTTCACCTGGCCGACAAGGTAAGCCACGTCAGCACCGGCGGCGGAGCATCGCTCGAGTTCCTGGAAAAAGGGCACTTCTCGACGCTCGATATTCTGGACTGACGACATGTGTGCGAAAATCGTCGAATCACCATGATCGCATTACGCCAGCAAATCATCTCGTCGGCCGAGACATTTTCGGACCATCGCTCGAGTTCCTGGAAAAAGGGCACTTCTCGACGCTCGATATTCTGAAGTAGACTTTGAACTTCACATGACCACCCACCCCTTCAACACCGCCCAGCCGCAGATCGCCGCATCGATTCTGTCGGCCAACTTCGTCAGGCTCGGCGCCGAGATCAGCGATGTCCTCGCCGGCGGCGCGGATTTCCTTCACCTGGACATCATGGACGGCCACTTCGTCCCGAACATCAGCTTTGGCCCGGCTGTCTGCGCCGCCGCCCGCGCTTCGACGCCCGCGTTTCTCGACACGCATCTGATGATCAGCGACCCGCTTAAATATGCCCCGGCGTTCGTCAAGGTCGGCGTGGACAGCGTCACGTTTCATGTCGAGACCGTTGGCGACGCGGCGAAAACAGCGCGGGAGATTCGCGCCCTGGGCTGTCGCGTGGGAATCACCCTCAATCCCGCCACGCCGGTCGAACAACTTTGGCCGGCGCTAGACGAGGTGGACCTCGTGCTCGTGATGAGCGTCGTCCCCGGCTTTTCCGGGCAGAAGTTCATGCCCGAGGCGCTTGGAAAATGTGAAGCCGTGAAAAAGCGCCTTCGCGCCGACCAGCGGCTGGAGATCGACGGCGGCATCTCAAGCGAAACCATCACCTCCGCCGCCTCGGTCGGCGTCGACTGGTTTGTCACCGCCAGCGCCGTATTCGGCCAATCCGACCGCGCCAAGGCGATCAAAGCATTGCGCGAGGCGCTGCCTTCCTCATCACCAAGCCTTTGATGGATGAATCATTGGCGATCTCCGCGTACATCCGCCGGGCGCGAGGTGGGAGCCGATGTTGGCGCGGGTGATTGATCCCGGAATCGTCCCTGCGCATCCTCGATCATGATCTGGTGGAGCCTTGCCTGCAGCAACGCGCCGGCGGCATCGGCCGACGCATATTTCCCCGCCTCAATGCCGCTGCTTGTGGTTGACAATAAATCCGTGATCGAACTCAGCAGCCTGACTTGTGCGGCGATGTTCGGCGCGGCCGCTCCGTGGTAATCCGTCACGGCGAGCTTCCACATGTTGTCCGTCCGAATGAAAGTCAACCCGCGATCCTGCCCCGGCAGGGTGAGCAGGGCGGTGCTGGCATCGGTGAACTTCACCGTCGCTTCATCAATTTTCTGCAATTCGTCCGCCATCGTCATGTCGGCGCCAAGAGCATCGCCGGCTTTGCCATATGCTTTTGTTGCAACCTGCGCAAAATGATGACTGGCGACGAGTAGGCGGGAAAAGGCTTGAAGAAGTGGTTTTTGGGAATCGCGATCGCCGTGCAAAGCCGCAAGGATGCCGTCCGCGTCTTCACGCTTCACCGCTTCATGCAACGACCGGGCGGCCGCCTGCGGCGTGGACAGATCCTCTGCCCAAGCGACGGCATGAGGCACCGAGAGCAGGACGCCGATCAATAAAGCCTGAAAGATGATTGCTCGCCGCATCATTTATGCGCTCACTGCATGTTTCATGAAGTCAGTTCATCCGGCCAATGCGGCCGGTTCCACACCAGCGTCGGCGATCGCCTGGCGCGCCGCATTGACGTTGGCGAGCGTGCCTCCGGCGATCTCACGTGTCGCGCCGCGGATGGCGTCGGCCAACCGCCTCATCATCGCGGTGGCGTGTTCCAACGGGGCAAGGTCGCCATCGGCCGAGGGCGCCGTCGAGGGCAAAGGCGAAAAAACAATCTCGCTGCCCGGCTGAATCTTCCACTGATTGTCCTGCTTGATCAGATGAAAGGTTTGTCCATCGCCCGTCGCGAGTGTGGCGCGATTCCCATTGATCGCAACCGATGCGTGCTTAATCCGTTGAAAGTCATCATCCCCCGGACCGGCATCGCCGATTAATTGCTTGGCATCCTCACTGCCGAACTTGCGAACGGCCTCTTTTTTCAAATCGCTCGACGCCGACAGCAGGTCGGTCAGGGCTGTGGCATAAGCTTGCTCGGCGGGAGTCGTGGCGGCGAATGCTTCGGTGACGGCCGAAGAGTCGCGCTGATCGATGGCGTGCATGAATGACATGACCGCCGCCTGCGGCGTGGACCGGTCGGTGGTGACGGCCGGGGTTCTGTGGCAACCCGACGCCAGCGCCAGCAACAATAGAACGATGGACCAAGTGCTTCGGATCATATGGGCGAAATAGTAAGCCGCATCGCCGCCCGAAGGAAGGCGTGGCAACCGCCCGGCAACCATTGGGATGGCAAATCATCAGGCGGCCGCGCTGCGATCCTCACACCGCCGCATGTGCCACCGGCAATTCATCCCAACGCGTGGTGTAGCGCGGCGAACGCAGGTCCGATCGCATGTGCCATGTCCGGCAGGGACCCAAAACCTTCGGCGAAGAAGAACCCAATCGGATCGCGCCGCGCCCGTGCAGGTGGTTGATCCGGTCCATCGTTTTCATCAGCGCATGGGATTCCGGCGGATCGCCCAGACCAAACAGCATCGGTTGAACCGCCTCCCGCCGGCACAAATCCAGCAGCATCACCCCCGCCTTTTTATACTGATGTTCCGGCCGATAAATGAGCCGCAGACACGCCGCCGCGCAGTGCGCCAGCACCCGCGTGTCGTTGCTCGGCGCGGTGAGAGGAAGCGAAATCCCCGGCGCATATTGCTCCACCGGCGCATGTCGATCCGTTTGTAAAAAAACCAGCACGCGGGCGGCCGACAAATCCTGTCGACGCATCTTGACCGCCGCCTGCGAAACAAACGTCGAGACCGCATCCCCAATCGCCGCCAGGCTGCCCGTCACTTTTCCGAACGAACGCGAACAGCAGATGTTCTGCTTGTCCGGCGTGACCATTTCCAGCGGAATGCACGCCTCGCCACGAAGCTCGTACACCATCCGCTCGCCGACAACGCCCATCAGCTTGCGGATATCCCTCGGTGAAGCATCGCGCAATTGCAGGGGGGTCGTGATCCCCACCGTCGCCAGCCGGCGCTGAAAACCACGCGAAATCCCCCAGATGTCCGTCAATTCCACCGCTGCCAGCGCCCGGGTCGCCGCCGACTCATCATCCAGCACATGCACCCCCGTCGCCCCGGCGGCGCGCTTGGACAGATGATTGGCGAGCTTGGCCAGCGTCTTGCTCGGCGCGATCCCCACGCCCACCGGCAAACCCGTCCATCGCAAAATGGTGTCGCGGATCTCACGCCCCAGCGTTTCCCACTCCTGTGGGATTGCGGAGCTAGCGCATTTTCGCCTTTCTCCCTCCCCCGGAGTACCGAAGGAGGGGATAAGAGGCATGGCATTTGCGAATGCGTTTGCCCTGCGTGGAGCCGGTCCGCTCCAGAGCAGGAAACTCTCATCAATCGAATAAACCTCGATCTTTTCAGCGAAGCCGCGCAGAATCTTCTGCACCCGCCGACTCATGTCATCATAGAGCGTGTAGTTGCTCGAAAAAATCGTCACTCGATGCCGGTGCAGAATATCCTTGATCTGAAAATACGGCTTTTGCATGTCGATCCCCAGCGACTTGGCCTCCTTCGATCGCGCAACGATGCACCCGTCGTTGTTGCTTAAAACAACCACGGCCTTCCCCGAAAGATCAGGACGAAACACCCGCTCGACCGATGCGTAAAAACTGTTGGCATCCACCAGGGCGATCATTGTTCGTTGTCCGTTGTCAGTCGGCAGTCGGCAGTCGGCAGTGGGCAGTGAGCAGTGGGCAGTGAAGAGGAATCGCATTTGTATTACTGCCGACTGCCGACTGCCCACTTCCCCCTAAAACCTCGTCACCGCCGCCATCACCACGCCGACAACCACCCGCATCCGGTCATTCCTGAACCGCGTCACCGTAAAATGTCCCTGTTCCTCCGTCACCACCAGTCTCCCCGCCAGCGGCGTCACCGAGCGGTCCACCACCAGGATCGCGCCGTCGCGGATGTATTCATCCCGCAGCTCATCCCCCCGAACGCGATAGAAAAAAGTGGCCGGCGGATTGCGCACGAGATACCCGTGCAGATCGAGCGGTTCATCCTCATACCCCTCGGCCGCCGAGGGAAATCCCGCGGAGATGTTTTCCGTCATGCAGACCATGCCCCGCATCTTGCCGCGCCGGACTGGCCGTCGCCAAGCACCAACCGGCAATCATTGTTGAATGCCCATCAAACCATCGTGAAGACGGTGGGAAGTGCGAAGTGGGAAGTGGGAAGTAAAAAAAAATACCGGCCCATGTGCGGTCGGATGGCCGACTGCATCAGGTATGAACCTCGCGACGGTCGCGATGACACTTCCTCCCCCGTTGTACCCAACGGGGGAGGGCAGGGAGGGGGTCTTCCTTTCCACTGAAGTTCTGCGCGAGCCGGATCCATATCAGACAAACGCCTCAACCCAAATCCAGCTTGCCCAGATAGTCCTCCAGTTCCTTCTGCTTCTGCTCCGCCTGGTCGGTGAGTTCCTGCACCTGCTGCTGTTTCTTTTCGATGTCGGCTTCCTGTTTACTCAATTTGTCCAGAAGGTGCTTGTAATACTCCGTTTGCTGCGACACGACGCGCATATTCTCGCGCATCCGCGATTGCTCCTTGCCGACTGCGGCGATCTCCTCCCGCAGCGTCTTGACTCGCTGTTGCAGGTCCACGACTTGCCCCTTCATCTCCGCCGCCTTGTTCAGCGCATCGCGGACGGACTTATCGATCTGTCCCTCCTGTCGCGCGTACATGACCAATTGGTCGATGCCGCTGTCGAGCAGCGCGATTCTCTGATCGGTGACCAATTGCTCGGTCACTGTAAAAGCCGCCGTTTTTCCAGCCGCCACATTCACGCGGAAGCGATAAAGCGTATCGGTGGTTTCAATGGGCTTGTCGCTGTCCACCAGCGTCCAGCCGCTGCGGCGCGGATCCTCGATGATGATCGTCTTGTCCTTGTCGCTTGAATTGTTGATCGCATACTTCCGCGTCGAGATGATCTTGCTCGTGAGCTTCAACACGCCTTTGCTCACCGTCGCCGCCTGAACTGTGCGCGTGTCGGCGTCGGCATCGGTATTGACGCGCACCTGCAGATCAATCCCGTAGCTGATGAATCGCTTCTGCCCCGGCGGCAGGTTGTCGATCCGCGCATCCCCGGCGTACGCGCCATGATCGAGCACCGTGATCGGACCGGCCAGCAGGTGCTTGCCCGTCGTGTTCTTGATGTACGCGCCATTCAGCGGATGATTCGCCAGGACCGACTGGTTGTAAATGCTCACGCGCTCAGCCGCGATGTCATCCGTGACGATCGGGATCATCGCCGAACGCTGACGTTGAAGTGAAACCGGCGATTGGATCGTGTATTGAAACAGTTCCCCCAGTTCACCGCCCGCCGCGTCGGCGACGATGCTGCGTGCGGCGTTCATGGGACCAACTCCGAAAGACGCCGCCTCCGGCGCCGGCGCGGCCGCGCTATTGGCTCTGAGCTCTTGAAAGCTCTGTGCCTGGGTTTTTGAAAGAACCCCCGCCTGCTCATCCTGTTTGAAATCGCGCACCACACCTTTGGCCATTGCCCCTCCGATGCCCCCTTCATATGTCTGCGGCCGAAGGTTCGCATATCGCGCCGGTTCAACCACCGGGCGCGGGACATACAGCGGCTGGTACAGATTTTCGATGAAACTGATCGGTCGCCCGGCCACCAGCGACAGCCGCACGTTGTGCCAGTCATTGTCCGTCTGATTTTCCACGATCGCCCAGCCTTGCAGCCTGGCCGCATGACCATCCGCCGGCCGGGTCGCCGGCCCCTCCTTCTTGGTGTCCACATCATCCCCCAGCAGCAGCCGGTAGCTCGTCTTCCATATCGGCGTCCCCACGACGTACCCCAGCCGCACATGGCGCTCGCCTTGCCCCTTGAAATGAATGACAACCGGCTTCTTGTCCTGATCACGAGATTGCGCGAGTGTTTGCAACGCCCGGGTCAATTCGCTCTGCAATTGCACGTCATCCAGTTCGATCCGGCGCACCTGATCCATCGGGATCGCCTCGATGGAGCCGCTGGTGACGATGTTCAAGACCGCCGTTGTCACGGCATCCTTCTGATCCCCATCGCCGGTGGACAGTTGCTTCTTCTCGACACCGAGGATCGTTCCCTTCGCCTGCCGGTCGGCCAGATGCACCGTGACGGCGGCTCCACGAAGCTGGTTGAACAACTCCGCCAGCGTCGGGTTGCCGGTGATGTCCACCGCAAAGCTGTGAAGCGTTTTGGCGATCGGATCCTGCGAGGGATAAGTGACCGTTGAGATTCTCCCCCCATCGAGGTCCTCCAGCACGAGGCTTTTGAGGATGTCGTTGATCTGATCGGTCTTGAATCGAAGCTCCGTATCGGCATTCCCGTTGACGACCCCCGCATGCTCGAAATACCCCACCCCGCTCGAATAAAGCACGATGGCGGTGATCGGCACATCCGCCTGGGCCTGTTCCGCCAAAGCCGGGCGGGTCGCGGGTGGCGCGGCAATTGATTTCGCATGGAGCATGGGGATTGATGCCATGCCCGCCAAAGCCACGCCAACCGCCAGTTGCATACACCGTTGCATGAGTGTTCCTTTCGTCATGGGATGGATCAGTCATAGCTTCGACGCACTGATCATGGAAAAGTTCCACGTGGAACAACGGGATCGGTATTCACTGGAGTGCCAGCCGTCTTTCGCGTAGTTTGTTGCTCCATGAGCGACTTGACGTTGCAACCCATTTCCAAGCCGTTTACCGCGACTTTTTCCCCGCCGGGGTCAAAAAGCCTGACGAATCGCGCGCTCATTCTGGCCGCGATGGTCGCCGGGCCATGCAAGCTCTCCAATGTGTTGTTCGCCGATGACACGCAGGTCATGATGGATTGTCTTCGCCGACTGGGCTTTACGCTGGCCGTTGATGAACCTCGTCGTGTTCTTGGCATCACCGGGCAGGGGGGACGCATCCCCGCCACGCAAGCCGAGCTTTTTTGCGGCAATTCTGGAACAACCATCCGTTTTGTCGCCGCCCTGTGCGCCCTGGGGCAGGGTGACTACACACTCGATGGCATCGCGCGGATGCGCCAGCGCCCGATCGGTGAGCTTGTGAACCTCCTGCGCGACATGGGTGTGCGCATTGATTACGCGATGACGAATGGATATCCACCCATTCACGTCATCGCCGATGGCCTGCCCGGCGGGCTTCTTCATTTTGGACAGGCGGCCTCGTCGCAGTTTCTATCCGCCGTCCTGATGATTTCCCCCTATGCCCGCCATGAAGTCCAGGTCGATCTGCACGGCGAGCAGACAAGCTGGCCTTATGTGGCGATGACGATGCGCCTCATGCACGAGTTCGGCCTCACCGTGGAGCTTGAACGCGACCCCGACACCGGCGACCCAAGCCGAATCGTCGTGCCCCAGGGCGAGTATGCGCCCACGACCTACGCCATCGAACCCGATGCCAGCAACGCCAGCTATTTCCTCGCCGCTGCCGCGATCAATCCCGGGTCAACGGTGACGATTGAAGGCCTCGGCAGACAAAGCCTGCAAGGGGATGTTGGTTTCGCGGACGTGCTGAAGAAGATGGGCGCCCAGGTCACGCAAGGCGACGATTCCATCACCGTCGCGGGGCCCCAATTGCTCGACGGCATTGAGGTCGATTTAAGCGACATGCCCGACGTGGCGCAGACGCTGGCGGTGGTCTCGCTTTTTGCCGCCGGCCGAACCACCATTCGCGGCCTGCGCACACTCCGCGTCAAGGAAACCGACCGTCTCGCCGCCTTGGCGACTGAATTAACCAAGCTCGGCGCATCCATCCACGTCGAGGGTGACGAGACCCTATCCATCGATCCCTCCAAGACAATCACACCGGCGAGCATCGCCACCTACGACGATCACCGCATGGCGATGAGTTTCGCCGTCGCCGGAACGCGCGCACACGGCATCACCCTTCAAAATGTCGAGTGCGTCAACAAAACCTACCCTGGCTTTTTCCCTGATCTACGCACGGTCACTGGAGTTGGCGCTTAAGCGCATCGGCGAGGCGACTCAGCCGCGCTCCTCCAATTGCTGTGCCTCCTCCAGTGAAGGAGCGGCATCCGTCATTGGGTTTGTGGTCGAATCATTTTTCATCAGCTCCCGCAGCAGCACCGTCGCAAACGATCCCGCCGGCAGCGTGAACGCGACCGTGATCTGTTCCCCCTGGTCATCAACCCCCGACGACAATTCCACCTCCATCGGCTGAACGCGCAGCGGCCGACGCGCCCCTTTGAGCTTGTCACGTCCGGCCGATCCAAACTCTTCGGCGCTGATCCCATACTCACCAAACACACCTTGCTCAATCCGAAGCGGTTCGCCGTCCGGCGAAGTCATTCGATAACCCAGCAACGGTCCGCTTGGGCTGATCTCAAAAGCCGCGCATCGGCTTTGCTCGGCCGCCGTCACCTGGCCCGCATCGTCCGGCTCGACACGGAAACACGCGCCGTTGACATGCTTCCACGCCAGGTCGCCGGGCATCAGCGTGCCAAGCGAATCGATTCGCCTCGCCACGACCTGGTTGAACATCGCCGATTGCAGCGCCGACACCCACAGCCGCCGAATACGCTGATCGACCGCGCGCACCGCACCGGCCGCATCGCGGGTCTTCATGAAGTGACCAAGCACCCGCCGCTCCATCGCCGCGCCCCCCGGCCAGTGGGCGAGCGCCAGGTCATAATCCTCCGCGTCAAACGCCTCCCGCGCCGTCATTTGCTCCGGCGAATCGACCGCCATCAAGGGATGCCCCAACAGCAAAGTCAGCACGCGCGCAAAGTCGCCCCGCACCAGCGCCGCGCCGAGGTCGGCGTTGTCCCCCCGACGGCCAAACCGCTGGACGCCGAAATAATTTGGCATCCCCCGTTGCATCAGCCATTGCGTGATCGGCTTGAGTTTGACGACATCCGTCGGGCGCACATTGCGAATCTTCACCGCAAAACGATTACCGGCCAGATGGCCAACCCGGAGCTTGTTCTCGTGCCGCGCCGCCCACTGAATCGTCATATTCGCCCATTTGAGGCTCATCGCCGCCTTCTCGGTTGTTCCTCGAATCGACAACACCTGTCGGGTGAGGGCATGGGCATCCTTCAAACCGGCGTACCCAATGTCGCGGCTCGGAACGCGCAGCGCCCTGCTCAGCCGCTCAATGGCCTGAAAAGTCGTCAGTCCCACCTTCTGGATTTCCACGTAAACGTGTTCGCCGGTTCCCGAAGGTTCGTACAACGGAACCTCCTGAACAAAAAAATCCTCGTCGCGTTGTTTGATGACTCCCCCCACACCAGGAGTGTCGCCGGTCAAGTATGGAAGCTTCATGACCGGCGATTATAGACCGGATCGCGCACGATGCTGCGTGTGGAGGTCCACTTCCCGTATAATCGAACGAATGTTCGTTGATGAAGCAAGAATCCATGTGAAAGCGGGTGACGGCGGAGCGGGATCGCGCTCATTTCGTCGGGAAAAGTTTATTCCCAAGGGAGGACCCGACGGCGGGGATGGGGGCAAGGGAGGGTCGATCATCTTCCTGGCCGACCCGAATAAAAACACCCTTATGGACTTTTCCGGTCGCCACAACTGGAAAGCGCCCAATGGCGAGGGGGGGCTTTACAAACGGATGGATGGTTCCAGCGGCGAGGATCTCATCATTCACGTGCCCCTGGGTACGTTGATTTACGACGCCGACTATTCGATTCAACTGGCCGACCTTGATGAAGCCGGCAAGCGGGTCGTCATCGCCAAGGGAGGCAAAGGCGGCCGGGGCAACTGGCATTTCAAAACGTCCGTCAACCAGGCGCCCACCTATGCCCAGCCCGGTGAACCCGGGCAGGAACGCAATCTGCGCCTGGAGCTCAAGATCATCGCCGATGTGGGATTGGTGGGCATGCCCAACGCTGGAAAGTCGACGCTTCTCCGCGCGATCTCGGCCGCCCGCCCGAAGGTTGGCGCTTATCCCTTCACAACGCTCAACCCGGAGCTGGGCATCGCCGAGTTGCCGGATGGTCGTCGCCTGGTCGTCGCCGACATTCCGGGATTGATTGAAGGCGCTCAATCCGGCGCCGGGCTCGGGCATGCGTTCCTGCGCCACATCGAGCGCACCAAGATCATCGTCCATCTCCTTGATCTGTACCCGGCGGATGGTTCCAACCCGGCCGACAATTACCGTGTCATCCGCCGGGAATTGGAGGCGTTCAGCCACAAGCTTGCCATGAAGCGGGAAGTCATCGCCGCCAACAAACTGGATATCGCGACGGATTCCGAGGCGCTGGAGGCACTGCGTGTCGAACTGCCCGATCATGAGATACACGCGATCTCCGGTGTCAGCCACAAGGGATTGCCGGAACTGCTTGAGACCCTTTGGAGGCTGCGCGAACAGGTGATCGGCGCAACCCCGCCTCCATCGGATCCTGCGGAATGGGATGCCGAGCCAACAGACGATTGACCCATGCGGGTCGCAAGGACGTGAAGCCACAACCAAAAAGTCCGTGGGTTACGATGTCACGGCAGGGCGTTGGTCTCCACCAACTTGAACTCGACCTTGATCTCCTCGGCGCCAGGACCTGGTTTGATGTCGTCCGGCAATTCAAAGCGGGGACGGCGTGTGTGAACCTCCCCGGCCGGAAGATCATTGGCCGTCACTTCCAGAATCGCCTTGGCCTTCCCGGCGAACCCTTCCTTATCAAGTTGATCGATCTTGTCCGGCGGACCGATGACCGGCACATTGGTCAAAAACGGTTGCGGCAGCATCGGGAAGACGACCTTGTACTTCCCCCACATGTCATTCGGACCGGCCAGGAAAATGGGCATCGATGAAATCTTCCCGATCTTGTCCGCCTGTCGAACTTTGAGCAGGGCATGCACGGTGGTCGGGGTCAGCGTGACATGCTCATTATGAATCGGCGTGACCAGTGGCACGTCAATGTTGTGCTGGCCGGGCACCTTGAGCACCGGCAGGTTGGCCACATCGGCGTAAATGGCCAGATGTGTGCCCCGCGCCTCGGCATCGCGCTGCGCCTGCTTGAGAAGGGATTCGGGCGCGCGAATCCGCGCCACCGGCGGATCGAAGCTCGTCGCAGCATCAAGACTCGGCAAACCCGGCGGCGCTTCGATCGGCAGGGTTTTCTCCACCATCCGCTCAATCCGCACCGTCAGCGACGCCGGCTGAACGCTGTTGATCGTGATGCCGCTGAACAGCGGATTGCGCGTCAGTTGCGGCAGGGTGAGCAACTGATAGTCCTCGCCGGGACGCAGCGCCGGATCCACTTCGATCTGAACCGGCGCGGTGGCGCCGGTCGGCACCAGTTCCCGTTTCAATTCCTCAATCTGTTGTCGTGGACCCTGCAAATCCGCGATCAGGTTCTTGTCCGGCGGGTTGATCAATGTGACCAGCCGGCTCAGGTCGGTGTTGCGGACATCAATTGGGAAGGCGATGTTCCGTTCG
>CAYTAP010000012.1:2578-45391 GCA_964435775.1 uncultured Tepidisphaeraceae bacterium | reverse complement strand
CCCGAATACCATTCGGTTAAGCATTATACCCCTGTTTCCACAGTGCTTTTCCATTCATCACGGGGGCGCGTCAGCAGGTCATAGGGCTTGGGTCGTCGGCGGATGACGCGGGGGTTCCAGCGGCCGGAGCGGGCGGGATTGATGACCAGCCGCTCGACGCCCGGCAGGCCGAGCATCCGACACGCCAGCCAGCGCATCGCGTCGATGAAGCTGACCCTCTGGACACTCACCCCTCGCGCCTCGGCCTCGCGGAGCATCGCCAGGCGGATCAGGTTGTACGCCAGCAGATACATCGCCAGTTCCTTCATCACGCCCTCGACGCTCTTGCACTTGAGCACATTCATCTTCATCGTCGTCTTGAGGTGATTGAAGCATCCTTCGATCCGCCAGCGCTGCAGGTACAGCTTCTCCACTGTCGCATCCGGCCAGAGATGTTCATCGAGCAGGGTCGTGGCGATCGTGATGCGCCGCGAGCGGTATCCCTTCCGCGTGATGACGAAGCTCACCAGGCGCACATCCAGCCACAACGGCAGCGACAGGAACTGCCCGGGTCCATTCAAAGGGGTCGGTCCATTCAAAGGGGTCGGGAGTCTTTGATGGGATGAACTCTCTATTTCCCACAGGGTCTCATGGTCAGGGCCAATCGCAATCGACGCGGCATGGTGAGCATGCTATCCGATCAAACAGAATTGTCAATCAAAGACTCCCGACCCCTTAGAATTTTCCACATCCTGGCCCAGATCTTCACACGCCAGTTCCAGGTAGGAACGGTTCAGCACGCTCTGAGCCTGCGTGCGCCCCAACGCCCGCTCCAATTCCGCAACCTCCTGACGCAATGCCTTGAGTTGATCAACCTCGTTCACCGTCTGCACGATCACCACCTTTGCCCGCAATTGATTCCGGCCGTATCGGTCAAGCCACTTGCCGATGGTTGACCTGCCCCCTATCCCGTAATACAGCCGCGCCGCCTCCACAGAGGAAAACCGCCCTGATTCCAGTTCCGAAATCACCCGCTGCTTGAAGCACGCACTGTACCGAATCCGCACCCGATCACGCATCACCTGACTCCCATTCTCCCCCCATCAGGTGACAACCTATATCAGGACGGCACACGCTGACCCCCTCACTCATCACGGATCACTCATCACGGATCACTCATCACGGATCACTCATCACGGATCGCATCCCGCGCCTCCCGGCTCAACTATTGATTAAACGCGGCGCGGCGTGAACAGTATGATGAATAGTCGTCACCGCAATGAGGGGGATGACCTGGTTGCTGATCCATTTTTGCTCAAGGAGCCCGTGTATGGCCACTGCCGCCGCATCCAAGCCCGCCGCCCCTGTGGCGGATGCCGACCTTCAGGCGATTCAGAACCTCAAGGCGGCGCATGCGATGATCAAGTCGGAATTGAAGAAGGTGATCGTCGGGCAGGAGCAGGTGGTCGATGAGCTGCTCATCTCGATTTTCACGCGAAGCCACGCGCTGCTTGTGGGGGTGCCGGGGTTGGCCAAGACGCTCTTGATCAGCACGCTGGCGCGGACGCTGCAACTGAACTTCAAGCGGATTCAGTTCACGCCAGATTTGATGCCGTCGGACATCACGGGGACGGAGGTTATTTATTCCGATCCCGCGACCGGGCAGCGGGAGTTCAAATTTCTGAAAGGGCCGATCTTTTCCAACATCATCCTCGCCGATGAAATCAACCGGACACCGCCCAAGACGCAGGCGGCGATGCTGGAGGCGATGCAGGAGCGGCGGGTGACGGTTGGTGGGGAGAATCACAAGCTTCCCGATCCGTTTTTCGTGCTGGCGACACAGAACCCGGTGGAGCAGGAGGGGACGTACCCCCTGCCCCAGGCGCAGCTGGATCGATTCATGTTCATGATTTTGGTTGATTACCCGTCGGCCGCCGAGGAGCGGCAGATCATGAAGATGGGGACGCAGGGCGGGGGCGCCAAGCCGCAGGCGGTGCTCAATGGGGAGGATATCCTGACGCTGCAGCAGACGGTGCGGCGGATTCCGGTGGCCGAGCATGTGTTCGCTTATGCCGAGAAGCTGGTGCGGGTGACGCGGCCGAAGACGGATGAGGCGCTCGATTTTTGCAAGAAGTGGCTGAGCTGGGGGGCCGGACCGCGGGCGAGTTTGAACCTGATCATGGCGGCCAAGGCGCGGGCGATTCTGAACGGGCAGGTGCATGTGGGGTGCGACGATGTGGCGGCGGTGGCGCTGCCGGTCTTTCGGCATCGGATCGTGCCGAACTTTTCCGCCCAAAGCGAAGGGGTGACGGCCGACGACATCACGCGGAAAATCCTGGCGACGATTCCCAAGGATGCGAAGCTGGGATAAGCGGCGCGGCATCCGTCGCCAAGGATGGCGTAACAGAACACCTTCACTCACCCAGGGGGAGAAATATCCGATGGCCAAGAAATCCGCCGATCAACAAAGTCACGCCTTGCTGGATGCCGAGACGATTTCGCAGGCCGAGGCGCTCGGGCTGCAGGCGCGGTATGTGGTGGAAGGGTTCCTGTCGGGGGAGCACAAGTCGCCGTTTCGCGGGTTCGCGATCGAGTTCACGCAGCACCGCGAATATGTGCCCGGCGACGACATCCGGCACCTGGATTGGAAGGTGCTGGGGAAAACCGACCGGTATTACCTCAAGCAATACGAGCAGGAGACGAACTACGTCGCGCATGTGCTCCTCGATGGCAGCGAGTCGATGAAATATGCCTCGGGCAAATTGAGCAAGCTGGATTACGGGAGACAGATCGCCGCGTGCTTGTGTTATGTCATCCTCCATCAGCGGGATGCGGTGGCGGTGGGGATTTTTGATGCGGAGCTGAAGCAATATGTGCCGCGAACGGGAAACCTGTCATCGCTGCACAACATCCTGCGCCAATTGGCGGGATTCAATCCGACGGATCAGACGAACATCGCCAGGGTGCTGCATGAAATGGCCGGGCAAATTCGCAGAAGGGGTCTGGTCATGCTGATCAGCGACCTTTTCGACGATGAGCAGGCGATCCTGGAGGGCATTCAGCACCTGCGCTTCGGCGGCAACGAGGTGATCGTCATTCACACGATGGACCCGTATGAGCTGGAGTTTCCGTTTGACGGGATGGTGGAGTTCGAGGGGCTGGAGAACATTCCCAAGCTCATGACGCGGCCGCATGACATTCGCAAAAGCTATTTGCGGGAGGTGAAGGCGTTTTGCGATCGCATCCGCGAAGGGTGCGAGCGGCAGAATTGTCATTATGTCCTGGCGAACACCGCGCGCCCGCTGCATGAAGTGCTGGGGGAATATCTGGCGTTTCGACACCGAACGACGGCGAGGTGACGGAGTAAGGATGAAGGATGAAGGATGAGGGATGAAGGATGGCAGGCAATATCAATCATCGAAATATATGGACAGAAGCATTGACACCATCGCGGTTTTACGGATTTAGGCGGCGCGCGTTTGATCTGATTCATCCTTCATCCTTCATCCTTCATCCTTTCTGCTAGCCCCATGGCCTTCCTCAACCCATTCATGCTCTTCGGTCTGGCGGCGGTGGCCGTGCCGATCATCATTCACCTGCTGAACAAGCGAAAGTTTCAGCGCGTGACCTGGGCGGCGATGCGGTTTTTGCAACAGGCGGTGGAGCGGAATCAGCGGCGGCTTCGGATCGAGGATCTGCTGCTGTTGCTGCTGCGGTGCGCGATCGTGGCGCTCTTGGCGCTGGCGTTGGCGCGGCCGGCGATTCAGTCGTCGTCGGCGTCGGGATGGTTTGGGCAGGCGCAGGTGACGGCGGTCGTGGCGCTCGACGATTCGGCGAGCATGTCGCAAACAACCGGCGCGGGGTCGCGGTTTGATGAGGCGAAGGCGGCGGCGGAACAAACGATCAACGCGCTGCCGTCGGGATCAAGCGTGGCGGTGCTGATGGCGTCGGATGTGGTCAAAGGGGTGATTCCCGAGCCGACGCGCGACTTGAACCTGGCGCGGAAAATGATCCATGAAGCGACGCGATCCGACCGCGGCACGGACATGCAGCCGGCGGTGCGGCGGGCGCTGGATATTCTCAAGCAGTCCACGGCGATGCGCAAAGAGTTTTACCTGATCACCGATGGGCAGCGGCTGGGGTTTCGGGGGATGGACGCCATTCATGATGCGCTGGACGACGCCAGGCGGGATGTGCATACGCATCTGATTCTTGTGGGGGATGAGGAGACACGAAACCTGGGGGTGTCGGAATTGCGGTTGACGAGTGGATTGGCGCCGGTCAACCGGGCGCTCGGTTTTGAGGTGCAGGTGACCAACTATGGAACGAGCGAGGCGACGAATGTGCGCGTGGCGTTGAAGGTGGATGAACAAGCGCCCAGCGACGAGGCGGTGATCGACGCGATCCCGGCGGGTCAATCGAAAAGTGTGGCGATGACCGCGCGCTTTCGCACGAAGAGTTACCACACGGTGACGGCGTTCATCCCCACCGACCGCGTGCCGGCGGACGACCGGCGAACGATCGCGGTGAGGGCGATCAGCTCGATCAACGTCCTGCTCGTCGATGGGCATGTGGGAACCGAAGCGCGTGATTCGGCGACGTTCTTCCTTCGCAATGCGCTATTGCCGGTGCCGGCGGCACAGCGGGATTCATACTTCGTGAAAGCGACGACGATTCAACCGGCCGAGCTGCCGGGGGTGCAACTGGATCAGTTTGACGCGGTGTTCATCGCGGATGTGGCGGATTTTTCGGATGAACTGCTGTCGCGGTTTGAATCCTATTTGCGGCGCGGCGGCGGGTTGATCGTGTTTCCGGGGTCAAACACGATTCCAGGATTCTACAACGCACAGATGTTCGATAAGCGGCAAATCCTGCCCGCGGGATTGGGAGAGGCGCACGGCAATCCGCAGCAGCAGAACCAGTTTGTCGTGCTGCAGGACAAGGGGTTCAAGCATCCGATCAGCGCGCTCTGGAACGATCCGGCGTCGGGTCGGCCGAGTGCGGCGCATTTCTTCCGGTATTTTGACCTGAAGCTGCCGACTGAGCCGCAAGCCCCGGCGGGCGATGCGCCTGCGGCTCGGAACGACCATCCGCCGACCGATGCGAGCGGACAGGATTTGATCGGGCCAACCCGCATCATACTAACCCTGGCCGACGGCAGGCCGGCGGTGGTGGAGCATTCGTTTGGCGCTGGGCGCGTCATTCTTTTCAACAGTACCGCCGACACGAAGTGGAACACGCTGGCGGTGCAGCCGGGGCTGTATGTGCCGCTCATCTACCGGACGCTGGGGTCGATCGTTCAGCGGCAGGATGAGGCGCTCAACCTGCGCGTGGGGCAGGCGCTGACGCTGCAGTTGCCGGCGAACCTGTTGGGGCATGATGTGAACATCACGAGACCGGCGGCGCCGGGGAACGGCGTCGCCAAGAACGATGAGGCCAAAGCGGCGATTCCAGAGCTGCGAAAGGTGGAGATGGTGAACGGGATGCCGATGCTGCGCTATGAGGAGACTTCGCTGGCCGGGCGATAT
This sequence comes from uncultured Tepidisphaeraceae bacterium, assembly GCA_964435775.1. Lineage (GTDB taxonomy): Bacteria > Planctomycetota > Phycisphaerae > Tepidisphaerales > Tepidisphaeraceae > CAYTAP01. The sequence continues at coordinate 39,884 of CAYTAP010000012.1, read as the reverse complement.
ACGGCGACGGTGACGAAAGATTCAGACGGGAGTGGATCGGCGATTCAGTTCGCGGCGCAGGCCGATCCGGCGGAATCGCAACTGCCGACGCTCGGCGTGGCGGATCTGAAGGAACTTGCGGACGTGGCGACGGTGATCAAATGGCCGCCGGAGAATGGGAAAATGGATCAGCTCATCGCCAGGGAGCGGGTGGGAACGGAATTGTGGATGTCATTGGCGATTGCGGCACTGATCCTCGGAGCGGCGGAGGTGTTCCTGGCGCAATGGTTCAGCCGGGCGAAGTGATGCGGATGGGTGAAATGGCGATGGGCGCGACGACGGACGAAATCGGACAGACAGCGATCTCATGTTGAATGCACTGCTTCATCTTTTTGGAATGCCGATCAACCATGCCGCGCGCATTGTGGATTGGTCGCTGTCGTTCCGGGGATTGTCGCCGGGGTGGTTTGTGCTGATCGCGCTGGCGCTGGGCGCCGGCGTTTACTGGAGTTATCGCACGGAGCCCGTCACCGCACTGCGGCGGATGGTTTTGTTCGCGCTGCGGACGGTGTTTTTGCTGCTCATTTTGCTTCTGCTGCTTCGGCCGGTGTTGTCGGTGACGCTGGAGGGAACGATTCGACGGACGCTTGTGCTCCTGCTCGATTCAAGCGGATCGATGAACATCCGCGATTCAAGAACGGATGCGACCGACCTCAAGCGGGCGGCGATCGGGCAGGGGTTGATGGATGCGCAAAAGGGACTGGATCAGCCGCTCAAGCAGTCGGATGCGACGAAGGAGATTTCGCGGCTGGAACTTCTCAAGGACGTTCTGAAGAACCCCGACATGAACCTGCTGGTGCGGCTGGGCAGGCAATATGACGTAAGGAGCTACACGTTTGGGCGGGAACTCAAACCGCTGGAGGCGGGGGATGGAAAAACGGAAGGCGCGAAGCGGGAGTCGGCGCCGGGTCGGGGCAGCGAGTCCAATGGCGCATGGGTTGATGCGCTGGATGCCAAGGCGCCCGTGACGGCGGCGGGGGATGCGATCCGAAAGGTGCTGGCGGATCTATCCGGCCAGCCACTGGCGGGAATCGTGGTGGCAAGCGATGGGGCGAACAACACGGGACTGCCCCTGAGCGCGGCGGCGGAGATCGCGCAGCGCAACGGCGTGCCGCTGTATCTCTATGGCGTGGGGATCTCGACGCCCCGGGATATCGTCGTTTCCAATATTTTCGCGCCCGAGACGGTCTTCGCGGAGGATGAGGTGCCGCTCAGCGTGCGAGTGCGGTCGCAGGGGCTGGCGGGGCAAAGCGCGACGCTCAACCTGCAACTGGGGGATCAGGTCATTCATCAACAGCTCACGCTCGCGGATGGGGAACAGATCGTGCCGTTGAAAGTGACGACGAAAAAGATCGCCCCCAGGAAGGAACAGACGCTCGATCTGAAGGCATGGATCGAGCCGAGAAGCGATGAGGCGGTCAAGGACAACAACTCGACGGCACAGCACCTCCGCGTGATCGATGGGAAGATCAAAGTGCTCTATGTCGAGCAATCGCCACGATGGGAGTTTCGATACTTGCAGGCGCTGCTCCTGCGGGATCGGCGCGTTGAGGCGAAGTTTGTGCTGCTCGAGGCGGATCCGGGGATTTCCCAGGGCGACCAGACGCCCTACCTGCCGAAGTTCCCCGAATCGGCCAAGGAACTGGCGGATTATGATCTGCTCATCCTGGGGGATGTGGATCCGAAGACGTTCAGCAAGGGGCAGCTTGATGTGATCAGGGAGTTTGTCTCGAAGCTGGGGGGTGGGATGCTGATGATCGCGGGGCGGCGATTCGGACCGGCCGCCTATGCAAGGACGCCCATTGAGCAGATGCTGCCGGTGGAGGTGGCGTCTGGGGCGGCGGCCATCGCGGGCGCGGCGGGCGACATCGCCGACAAGCCGCTGCGTTTGGAACTGACCCCCGCGGGCGAACAATCAACCATGCTGCGCCTGAGCGACAAACAGGAGGAAAGCCAGGCGTTCTGGTCGAAGCTCCCCCCGATTTTTTGGGATGCGACCGTCGCGCGAGCCAAACCCGCGGCGCAGGTGCTGATCGTCGATGGTGATCCGGGCAAGGCGTCCCGCTTTGGCAAGATGCCGGTCATCGCGCTGCAGCAATATGGGATGGGGCAGGTGTTGTATGTGGGGACGGACAATACCTGGCGCTGGAGAAACAACGGAGGCGAAACGGCCTACACCACCTTCTGGGGACAGATCGTCCAGCGGCTGAGCCTGCCGAAACTGCTGGGGGCGGGATCAAAACGGACACAACTGACGGCGGATCGTCAGAATTATGTGGCGTTTGATAAGGTCACCATTTACGCGCGGTTGTACAATGAGAGCTTTCAGCCGGTGACGGAACCGAGCATGAAGGCGTTTTACCAGGCCGGGACTCAATCACCGCAGGCTGTGATCCTGCGCGGGATCGCCGAGCAGCCGGGGATGTATCGCACGGAGTTCATCGCGCCGGTGGCCGGCGACTACTCATTCTGGCTGGAGCGCGACGCAGAGACGAAGCTCAACTTCACCGTGGGTGAGCCGAAGCTGGAACTGGCGGAAACAGCGATGCAGGAAAAGCTGATGCGCGAGGCGGCTACGGCGTCGGGCGGCGCGTTTTTCCGCGAGGAGACACTGAATACGCTGCCCGATCAGATTCAAAAGGAAGCCAGGGGCGTGCGTTCGACGACTGAATCGGAGCTTGGCTTCTCGCCATTTTACTTTCTGCTGCTGATGGGTGTGGTCAGCGCCGAATGGGTGCTCAGGAAGATGAGCCGGTTGAAGTGACGGGACACAACGGAGATGAATCGCGCGCGATGAAAATTGAAGCGGATTGACGCCATGGCCACAACGGTAATCCTTAAAAAGCTCGCCGACCTCAGACGCAAGCACGTCAGCATCGTGTTGACGACCGCGATCGCGGCGGCGATCGGCATGGCGGTCATCATCCTCGCGGCGGAGATGCTGGTGGACTGGTGGCGGGAATTGCCGTTGGCGGCCAGAACGGTCGCGCTGGCGATCAATGCGGCGGTGGTTGTCTACATCCTGATCCGCTATGCGGCCAAGCCGATTGTGTGCGGGCCGGATGATGAGGAGTTGGCGCTCTGGGTCGAGCGGGAGGAGCCCGACTTCCGCACGCGGCTGATTTCAACCGTGCAATTCATCCGCGCTGATGCGATTGGCGCCGGCGTATCGGTTGGCATGGTCAGGGCGCTGGTCAGGGAAACCGAAACGATCGCGCAGGACAAGGATTTTCGACGCCTCGTCAAGCCGGATGCGATGCTGCGAACGGCGGCGCTGGCGCTGCTGGTCGTGGTCCTGGGTCTGGCGGGAATGGCAATGGGCGGCGAGAACGCGGTCGCCCTGCTCAAACGGGCCTTCCTCGTGCCGGGCGTGGACGTGCCGCGCAAGACCAGGGTGGAGGTGCTGTCGGGGGACAAGGTGATCGCCAAGGGGGAGGCGGTGGATCTGCTGGCGGTGGCGCATGGCGTGACGCCCCGGGCGGGGCGCGTGGAGATGCGATACACGAACGGTGAAGCCCGAGCGGATCAGAACTTTGAAATGAAACGCGACCTGGATGCGCGCGATCATTATGTAACGCACTTGGACAATGTGCAGGACAGTTTCACCTATACGGTTTGGCTCAATGATGGACACAGCAAGCCGTTCACCATCAAGGCGGTGGATCGACCGGCGGTGGCGTCGCTCGACTGCCGGCAAGTGTATCCTCCCTATACACAGCTTGAATCCGTTCGGCGATCGACAGGCGATTTGAGCCTGCTGGCCGGGAGCCGGCTGAAGATTCACGTCATCGCCAACAAGAAAGTGAGGGCGACGAACAGCCTCAACGGGCCGAACAACCACATTCACCTTCATGGGTCGGAGCTGGATTTCCCATTGAGCGCGGATATGGACGATGCGACAAAGTTGACGGTCCGCGACGGAAAGGAGGATTCGATCCCCCTGCCCAAGGGCACAACGGGGTTTTCCGTCCATCTCGTGGATGACTATGGCTTGACCTCGCAAAACCCGGCGGTGTATCGGATCGATCTCATCCCGGACAAACCGCCGACGCTGCACATCACCCATCCGGATCGCGCCGAAGACCTGCTGACGCCAAGTGCGACGGCGGTGATCGGGTTTGACGCGGCCGATGACTATGGACTGGCGAAGGTGTCGCTCAAATACAAGCTGAAGAATGCCACGCCCGATGAGCGCGCGCCGATTCTTGAGCTCAAGCTGGACGAGGGCGGAACCTCGGCGGTGATCAAGGACAGCTCGGGCAATGGGCATGATGGATACCTGGAGGAAGGGGCGGCGTGGACCACGGGAAAGATGGGGGGCGCCTTGGCGTTTGATGGCAAGAAGGCCCGTGCCGTCGTGCCGGATTCGCCGGACCTGCGGTTCAATTCGGGGCAGAGCTTCACACTGACGGCGTGGGTCAATGTCAAAGCGCCCCCCAGGGGGCGATGGGCGGCGGTGGTGGCGAAATCGCGGGACCGTGGCTCGTGGTATGGAATATGGCTGAACAACAACAACGAATGGGTTGCGGGGAACAACGGGAGCATGATCAGCCCCGTCAAATCGACGCCGGGATGGCACTTGGTGGCGATGGTGCAGGATGGAACGGCCGGGAAGTTGCGGCTCTATGTCGATGGCCAACAGATCCTCGAGCGGGCGGCGATCGATGGGGACGGGGAAGGCGATCTGTGCATCGGGGGCGCGAAAGGCGCCGGAGACTACTTCAATGGCGATGTGGATGACGTTCGCATCTATAATGTGGCGTTGTCGGTGGTTGAGCTCAACGCGCTGGTCCATCCGGTTCCAAAGGATGCGAATGCCGGGATTCATACGATCGCGCTGGACCTGGATGGTCAGCCGCGAAGTGTTCATGGCCGATACGACTGGTCGATCAAGGACCTCAAGGTGGAACCCGGGTCGGTCATCGAATGGTGGCTGGAGGCGGAGGACAACAACAACGTCACCGGACCTGGCGTTGTGATGAGCGACCACTTTCAAATCAGCGTGGTGACGGCGGAGGAAAAGCGGCGTGAGTTGTTCACGCGGCTTGGAAACAACTGGGAACAGCTTCATACAATCAGCGAATCCCAGGAGCAGTTGAATCTCAGGTTGGGCAATGCGTTGACGGGTCACGCGGAGCCGAAATGAGAACAGCGGTTGCGAACCGCTGATGCGGCGGTGGGAATGAAAATGATTGAGCGGAGGCATGGGCCTCCGGGAGTCATGATATGAAATGCACGATTTTCATTGCGTCGGCCATGCTGGTTGCGGGTTCCGCTCTGGCGGCGCCCACGTTGGAACAGGTGCGCGAGCAGGAAAGCGGCCAGCAGCAGATCCGCACGCAGACGCAGCAGATTGGAGACCGGATTGAATCGATCATCGGGGAGTTTCAGCGCAATGGGCTGGGGGATGGACAGGATGTCAAAACGTTGCGGGCGATTCGCGGCGTATTGGGGCAGCTCTCGGCAAAGGACATGGAGCGGGTGATCCGGCTCTTGCAGCAGGCGCGAGGGCAGGCCTCGCCGGAGGCGTCGCAGCGCAACATCACCGACGCCTATGCGGCGCAAAAGGATGTGATCGGGCAACTGCGACAGCTTTTGATTGAATATCAGAGGCAGCAGGAGCTTTTCGAACTCTCGACGCGATTCAAGGAACTGGCCGAGCGGCAGCATGTCAATATGAAGTCGGCGGTGAGTTTGGCGCGGGATGCGGGAACCAAGCCGCTGGAGCAGTGGTTGGTGGACCAGAAAAGCTCGCTGCAGGTGCAACTGTCGGAGCAGTCCTCCTTGAACACGGAGGTTGGCCAGGCGATGGTCGTGTTGCAGGCGGCCACGCAGGCGGCGGGAAGCGCCGGGCCCACGGGAGAGCGGCTCAAACAAGCGCTGCAAACCGCTTCGCAGAATCGTTTGACTGAATCGGTCGCGTCGGCGGGGGATGATCTGCGGCAGGGCAGCTTGTTTCGCGCGGCGACGAATGAGAAGAACGCGCGGGACCAATTGCGGGAGATGGCGCGGTTGATCGCCCCGCCACTGGACCGCGTTGGCGCGCTGAAGCAATCACTTGCGGCGCTCGATCAGCACATTGAAGCACAGAAGAAGGTGAACGAGGCGAGTGCGGCGCTGAGCAACAAGCGGCCTGATGTGACGCCTGTTGCCGAGAAGCAGGCGGATGTGGTCGATCGAACGGATTTGACGCGCAAGGACCTGACGCCGCTGGTTCCGGGCGCGGCTGAAAATGTGAAGGCGGCGGAAGAGAAGATGCAGCAGGTTCGTGCGGCGCTGGCGAAGCGGGACAAGGATCAAGCAATTCAACAAGGCGCGGAAGCGGCGGCGAAGCTGGAGCAGGCGCGTGATGTGCTCAAACAAGAACTGGCCAAAGCGGAGCAAAAGCGGAATCAGGCCGAGCAGCCCAGGGATGCGGTGGCAGCGCTGAAGAGCCTGCAGGAGCAGGTGCGACAGCTCATCAAGGACCAGACGGCATTGGCGGACACCACCAAGTCGGCGCAAAGCGACCCGGCCAAACTGCACACCCAGAGCGCCCCTCAAGCCAGCCTGAAGGAGAACACCCGCGCCGCTCAGCGCGAGGCGGCGACGCAGTCCCCCGAAGCGCTCAAGAGCCTTGGGGAGGCCGCGAGCAAGATGGAGGACGCCGCGAAAACACTGGCCGATGACACGCAGCCGCAAAAGGCGGTGCGGCCGCAACAGGAGGCGCTTGCCTCGTTGCGAAAAGCGGAATCCCAACTGACTCAGGAGCTGGCGAAAAAAGAACAGGCTCAAAAGGACCTGGCGCAAATGCAAAAGGCGCGGGATGAGCTCGCGAAGGCAATCAAACAGCAGGAGGATGTCAAAGCAGACACGAGCCGGCAGGTGGCCAGGGAACAGGCTGAGCAGAAGAAGCCCGTGACGCCGGATGAAGCGGAAAAGCCAGCCGCCAAGGATGCGGCGCAGGCGAAAGCCGATGCGCGTCCCGAAGCGCCCAAGCCCGTCGAAAAGCCCGGCGATGCACAGCAGCCGTCACAGCAGGCCAAGGCCGATCAACCAAAGCAGGATGATGAAAATGCGATGGAGGAACAGAGAGCGGACGAGCCGAAGAACACCGCTCAGAAAAAGCCTGATGAACAGAAGGTGGCCGAGCAAATGAAGGCGGAGGACCAAAAGACCGCTCAGCAGCCAAAGCAGGATGAGCAACAATTGGCCAAGCAGCAAAAGCAGGACGATCAGAAGGCGGCCGAGCAGCTTGCGAAGGCTCAGAAACAGGCGGCCGAACAGACCGAGGATGCGAAGAATCAGCTCCCCAAGGGTGCTGATGACGCACAGGCTGCTTTGGCCAAGGCGCAGCAGAACATGCAGAAGGCCACGGAGAAGTTGAACAAGCCCGATCCCAAGGCCGCGCAGCCCGATCAGCAAAAGGCAATGGACAACCTTCAACAGGCGAAGAAAACGCTTGATGAAAAGATACAGGACCTGCAGAAGGAATTGAGGACGCCGCCCGATCCAACAGAGCGGATGAACGATCTGGCCAAGGCGCTGGACCAGGCGCAGGAGGACTTGGACAAGGCGATGGACCAGGTGACGCCGCCGAACCCCCAGCAGCAGGCGATGGAAGACCTTCAGAAAAAGCAGCAGGAATTGGCCGAGGAGATCAAGAAGGCGAGCCAGGAGCAGGCGCAAGCGCCTGATGAAAAGGCGCCTGAGAAAGCGACGGAGAACGCGCCCGAGAAGGCCGCGCTTGAAAATGCACAGGCGGCGGCGGAAAAAGCGTCGCAGGAGCTCGCGGCCAATGACCCCGGCAACGCCGCCAAGGCGATGAAGGCGGCGGAGGATGCGATGAAGGACGCGCAAAAGAAACGGGGCGGCAATGGAGGCGCGGGGCCGGGTACACCCGGGGGCCTGGCCGGGAAACAGGCGGAACTGCGCAAGGCCGCCGAAGCACTCGCAAAGGCGATGCCGCCGACCGACCTCGCCGCGGCGGCCGATGCGCTGGGGGACGTGGCGCGGAAGGTGTCGAGCGCCACCGCCGATTACAAAGATCCGCTGCCACCGGCGGTTGATCAGGCGCTTGACCAGGCGCAGGAACAACTGTCGCAGGCCGCGACGACCGCCGACGCCAGGGATGCCGCCAAGGCCGCCGAGCATGCCGAGCAGGCGCAACAGGCGTTGACCCAAGCCAAGGCGGCGTTGCAAGTGGCGCAGAAGGAGATGGCCAACGCCCCTGCGATCGCCAGGGGCGCGAACCAGCAGCCAACGCCTCCGAATATGAATGAAGAGCAACTGGCCGTGAATGGCGGGACCGGCGACCGCAAGAGAATCGATGGGGATGGCCGGATCGAAGGTGGCGAGAGGAACAACGCCGGCAATTCCACATCGTCGTACCTCGGACTGCCGGCACGCGATCGCCAGGCGATCCAGCAGTCGCAGAAGGAAAAATATCCCGCGGAATACGCGCCGATGGTCGAGCAGTATCTCCGCAATTTGTCGGACCAGAGCCAGCGATGAACGTCATGCGCAACAAACTCCTCGCCCTGCTTGTCGCGCCCTTGGCGGCGCTGTCGCTTTCGCCTGTCGCGCCAACCGCCGACGCGGCGCCGGTTGTTGCCGGAGGGAAGAACGCCGACGCCGCCGAGGCGAGGCGGGTGGATCGCGTGATGGTGGATGAACGGACGGACCAGGTGATTCGCGGGGCGCTCAAATACCTCGCGTCGAAACAAATGCCTTCGGGATCATTCGACAATCAGCATCAGGCGGCGCTTACCGCCTATGCGACCCTCGCGTTCATGGCGTGCGGCAATCTCCCCAACGAGGGGGAATACGGTCGCGTCGTGGATCGGGGCGTCAAGTTCCTGCTCGATTGCGTCCGGCCGGATGGGTACATCGCGGCATCGACGGGGGAGGCGAAAATGTATGGGCACGGCATCGCCGCGATCTGCCTGGCCGAGGTGTATGGCCAAACGCGCGACCCGGCGATCCGACCCAAGCTTGAACGGGCGATCAAGCTCATCGTCTCATGCCAGAACAAAGAGGGTGGCTGGCGCTATCAGCCGCGCGTCGCCGATGCGGACATTTCGGTGACGGTGCTGCAGTGCGTGGCGCTGCGGTCGGCGAAGAACGCGGGAATTGATGTGCCGCAGGAGACAATCGACAACGCGGTAAAGTACGTCAAGAGCTGCCTGGACAAACCCTCCGGCGGGTTCAACTATCAGCCCAACCAGCATCAACCAGGCTTCGCCAGAACTGCCGCCGCGCTCTATTCGCTGCAGGTCTGTGGCCTGTACGACGATCCTCTCATCAAGCCGGGATCAAAGTTCCTGTTCGACAAGAAGGCGGAGCGCACCTGGTACACCTACGGCAACTTTTACGCCGCGCCGGCGTTTTACATGATCGGCGGCGACACCTGGAAGCAGTGGTACGAGCACATGAGCAAAGGACTGCTCACCACCAACCACCTCCACCGAGAGGGGGACACCGTGTACTGGGAGCCGCTCGAAGGGGGACAGGGTGTGAACAGCGTTTATGCCACATCCGTTTACACGACGATCCTGGCGATGCCGTATCATTATCTGCCTCTGTATCAGAGGTGATGAGTGACTCGTGATGAGTGAATCATCATGAGTGGGGAGCGACATCCTCAACCATACTTTCATCGAGTCATGATGGCTTGCGCTGGGCGGCGTCCTGCCAACCATCGGCATTTTTGGCGGCGCTCAGGATCACTTCAAGGACCGCGCGGCCTTCCTCGACTGAGTGAATCGGGCGCTTGTTTTCCTTGATGCAGTCGGCGAAGTGGGAAATCTCCTCGGCGAAGGTGTCAACACTGGGAAGAACGCGGCGGGCCGGTTCGGTGTAGCCGTGGGGGAGGTAGTAGAGGGTGTTGTCCGATCCGAACAACTGCGCCTTGTCGCCGATGACATGAATCTGGTGCGTGCCGTGGGGGAGGTTCCAGCACCAGCTTGTAAAGACTTCGCCGATCGCGCCGCTGGCAAAGCGCACCTGCACGCTGGCGGAGTCTTCGCCATCGATGTCCAACCCGAAGCGCCCCATCGTGCCGCGGACGGCGGACGCTGAGGACCCGGCAAGATGCAACAGGCGATAGGTCGGATGATATCCGGTGTCGATCAATTCGCCGCCCCCCTGCCGCTTGCCATCGGCGCGCCAGCCCCACTGGACGCGCTCGGTGTTGGGGTGAAGGAAGCAATCCTGGCTGCGGATCCAGCGAATGCGCCCGATTTCGCCGGCGTCGATCATCTTCTTCGCCTGACGAACGGCCGGCATGAACAGTTGGTTGTGCCCGGACATGTAGATGACGCCGGACTGCTTGACGGCGGCGGCGATCTGGTCGGCCTGGGCGAGGGAAGTACACATCGGCTTTTCGCAGAGGATGTGCTTGCCGGCCGCCGCGGCATCGAGAATGCACGGGCCATGAAGATCGTGGGGAAGGCAGATATCGACGGCATCTATTTCGTCGCCCATCTCCTTGAGCAGGACCTTCCAGTCGGAGAATTGTCGCGGCTCGACACCAAGGCCGGCGTCGGCGAGCTGCTTGGCGCGGTTTTGCATGTGGGAGGGAACAATGTCGCACAGCGCGACAACCCGGATCTTGTCCTTGTGGCGAATGTAGCCCGTGCCATGCGCGCCGGAGATGCCGCCGGTGCCGATGATCGCAATGCGAACGATGCCGTCTGTGTGTTTGGATGCCATGAGGATGCCCTTGTTCGTTGTCAGTTGTCAGTTGTAGGGTCCGCCTCGCGGACCATAGAGAAATCCGGTCCGCGAGGCGGACCCTACGGCTTCGCTCACGGCCAGAGCGCTCCGCCCGTCAAGCCCAGGGTCTCTTTCAAACCAAGGGCGAGGTTGGCGTTTTGCAGCGCCTGCCCGGCCGCACCTTTGCCGAGATTGTCTATGCTCGCCAGCGCCATGACAAGATTTCGCCCGGGGTCGGCGGCGTAGGAAACGAAGATCAGGTTGGAACCGCTCGCCCACTTGGTGTGGGGCGGCCGCTCACTCACGCGGACAAACGGACGATCCTTGTAAAAAGACCTGGCCGCCGCGAAGCAGGCTTCGGTGGTGACGCCGTCGACGCCCCGCGCGTAACAGGTGGCGAGGATGCCGCGCGTCATGGGGACCAGGTGCGGCGTGAACGTGAGGCTTGTCGCAGCTGTGTCGGCGGACTTGGCCCGCGCGGCGCCGTTGGATTTTGCCGCCGTGCGAATCCGATCCAACGCCGTGATCATTTCCGGCATGTGAACATGCTTGAGCAGGGCATAGGCGGTGAGGTCTTCGTTGACTTCGGCATAGCCGAATCCGCCGCCGCCGCCCCGGCCGGCGCCGCTGACGCCGGTCTTGGCGTCGATGATGATGCCGGTCGATTCGATCAATCCGCCATCAACCAATGGAGAGAGCGCGCCGAGCGCCGCGGCGGGAAAACAACCAGGGTTGGCGATGCGCTTTTGATTGCGGATCGCCTCCGGCCAGACGTCGGCCAGGCCGTAAGTCCACCCATCAACGAAGCGATGGTCGCCGCCGATATCGACGATTGTCGTGCCTGGTGATACGGCGGCCAACGCGCCCTTCGATTCACCCGTGGGGAGCGACGCGAAGAGGACATCCAAGCCGGACGCGCAAGCGGGATCCCACTTCTGGATGACAAGATTGGCGAGCCTGCCCGCGCCATCGGTGTCGGCGATGCCGGGGAACTTTTCCTCCAGACGGCTTCCCGCGCTCGATTCACCGGCGACGTACGCGACCTCAAACTCCGGATGCGCAGCGCAGAGGCGCAACATTTCCCCTCCCCCATACCCACTCACACCGACGATGCCGACCTTGTACATGCCATCCGTTGTCCGTGGTCCGTTGCCCGTTGTCAATGCGCGCGGCTCGAAAGATCCATGACGGAATCGTCCGCTCTCCTGTTCCCTCCCCCGGTACGCCGGGGGAGGGCTAGGGAGGGGGCTTTTCGGTCAGTTCTGGATGAGGCGTCTCCTGTACAGACTCGGGTTTCCTGCGCATGCTTCGCGCGAAGATGATCATCCGCGGACCATGATCGCGCTTGGAAGGCGTTGGAAGGATGACGCGCCGCAGGCGACGCGTTCGTCAAATAACGGCCCCCTCCCCGACCCTCCCCCGGCGTACCGGGGGAGGGAGAAAAGCGGCCGGAAATGTCACGGACCGCGTCTCGAAAGCATGGAAGTTCGCGGAAGCGGCCTTCTCGCGTATTCTTGCTGCTGTGAATCGGCGAATCCTGCTGCTTATCACGGACCTGAACCTGGGGGGGACGCCGACGGTCGTGCGCGAGTTGGCGGTGCGGCTGAACCGGGTCGCGGGCGTGAAGGTAAGCGTGGCATCCCTGTCGGGGGATGGAGTGGTGTCCGGGCAATTGCGGGAGGCGGGGGTTGAAGTCCATGCGCTGGGGGCGCGCGGTGTGTTCGATTTCGTGGGAACGGTCAGAAAGTTGATCGGCCTGATCGATGACGAGAGGTTTGACACGGTCTTCAGTTTTCTCGTCCATGCCAATGCGGTTGCGGCGACGGCGGCGACGATTCGGCCGGGTGTGCGATATCTTCAGTCGATCCAAACGACGCAAGCCCGGCCGAGATGGCATTGGTGGGTTCAGCGCCTGGCCGCGATGAAGGCGGAGCGGATCGTCATGCCGTCGATGTCGGTGGCGATCGCGGCCAGGCAACGATCGGGAATCCGTTCGAGAAAGTGGGAGATCATTCCCAATGCGGTGGAGATAAGCGATTTCACTTCGATCCGGCGACGTGATGACATCGAAGCGGATCGCGCGTTCCATATCGGCTTCATCGGCAGGCTGGATCCAATCAAGCAAGTGGGCGATTTAATTCAGGCGGCGGGGCTCATGGCGGGGCGTGCGACGACGGCGGGCGTGGGCATTCATGTGGATGTCTTTGGTGAGGGACAAGAGCGGCGAGCGCTCGATTCCTTGGTGGAGTCGCTGGGTTTGCAGAACGTCGTGACGTTGCATGGCTCGGTGGAACATCCGGCCGAGGCGCTGAAGCGGATCGACGCGCTGGTGCTTCCCTCCAAGGCCGAAGGATTTGGTCTGGTGCTCATCGAAGCGATGGCGGCGGGCGTGCCGGTCATCGCGACGGATGTGCCGGGGATCCGGGATGTCGTGACGCATGAAGAGACGGGATTGCTCGTACCCTTTGGCCGGTCGGACGCGCTGGCGACGGCGATCTGCCGGATGCGGACAGATCGGACGCTTCGGGAAGAGCTGATCCGGCGCGGCCGGGAGGAGGTGGCCCGGCGCTACACCTGGGAGAGGGTTCTCCCCGAGTACCAGCGAGTATTGGTAATCACGGGGATGTGAAATTGGGGCATCTCGATTTCGCCACTGGCGGGCAGCGGCCTCTTTTTTGCGATTTCATCCTCGCACCTTTTACAATTCAGTCATCTAACAGACTGGACACTTCAGGTGCTCGCCAAAATTCAATCATTCATCCTGATCGGGATCGATCCGCTGCAATGCGAGGTGGAGGTGGATGTCGCCGGGCGCGGGCTGGCGCGGACGCTCATCGTCGGGTTGCCGCAGGCGGCGGTGAAGGAATCGATCGAGCGCGTCCGCCGGGCGATGATCAATTCGGGGTATGCGTTTCCGCAGAATCCGCTGCTCATCAACCTGGCGCCGGCGGATGTGAAGAAGGAAGGGCCGGCGCTCGACTTGCCCATCGCCATCGGGCTGCTTCGGGCGACCAACTTCATCCAGAACGATCAGCATCGGGAGTTTTTGATCGCCGGGGAACTGGCGCTCGACGGACGGCTTCGCAAGATCAAGGGGGCGCTGTCGCTCGCGCTGCTGGCGCGGCAGCACAAGCTGCGCGGGATCATTCTGCCGGAGGAGAACGCGCGGGAGGCGGCGGTGGTCGAAGGGGTGGAAGTCTATCCGGTATCGAGTTTGGCGCAGGCGGTGTCGTTTCTCAATGAGCAGCTTCCGCTGGAGCCGTTTGAACTCAATGGCGACGCGTATCAGGCGTCGCAGCTTTCGCCGGCGCTCGATTTCGCGGATGTGCGCGGGCAGGAGGGGGTGAAGCGGGCGATCTGCGTGGCGGCGGCCGGGGCGCACAATCTCCTGATGGTCGGCCCGCCGGGAACGGGCAAGTCGATGCTCGCGCAGCGGATACCGGGGATTCTGCCGCCGCTTTCGCGGATTGAATCGCTGGAGACGACGCGGATTTATTCGGCGATGGGGCTATTGCCCGATGGGGTGGCGTTGATGGATGCCCGGCCGGTGCGGACGCCCCACCACTCGGCCACGGCGCAGGCATTGGTTGGAGGCGGGGCAATGCCTCGCCCCGGGGAAGTGTCCCTGGCGCATCATGGGATATTGTTCCTGGATGAATTGCCGGAGTTTTCTCGCTATGTACTCGAGATGCTCCGCCAGCCGCTGGAAGGCGGTGAAGTGACGGTGGCTCGGGTGCATGGGTCGGTTAAGTTTCCGGCGCGCTTCATGCTCGTCGCGGCGATGAACCCGACGGCCAGCGGCTACGCCTCGGACAATCCCAAGGCGCGGGACAAGTACCTTCAGAAGCTCTCCGGCCCGCTCCTGGATCGGATCGATCTGCATGTCGAAGTGCCGGCGGTCCCCTACCGCGAATTGACGAGCAAGAAAGCGGGCACGGACTCCAACACGATGCGGGAACACGTGCGGCGAGCCCGCGCGGTGCAGCTTGGGCGATTTCCCGATGGCACGCCCAACGCGCGGATGGATTCCAAACAACTCAAGCAGCATGCGGATCTATCGGATTCGTGCCTGCTCCTGATGAAGCAGGCGATGGATGAACTGGGACTGTCCGCGCGGGCGTATGACAAGGTGCGACGGGTGGCGCGGACGATCGCGGACCTGGATGGATCGGAGCGGATTGCCGAGCAACATCTGGCGGAGGCGATCCAGTATCGGCTGCTGGACCGGCGGTTCTAACTTGACGAATCAATACGCCCGGATCAGGACAGACCGGGGGAACGCTGACAGAACGATGTCTTCGTGCCGCATGCCGGCGTCGGCGCGGGCCTCAGCGCACCACTGGCACATGCCCACGCCGTGGCCCAGGCCGTGACCTTCGACGAAATGCACGGCATCAGGGGCGTCAATCAGTTTGAAGAAACTGCTGTACAGCCGCTGGCCGGCGGGGGCGTCGGTATTGACGGCCCAGCGGATTTCCTCGCCGCTCCAACTGTATTGCTTCCCGTTGACATCGACGACGCGGAATCGCACCGGCCGGCCGAAGCGATTCATCGCGTCGATCTGAATTCGCGCGACGAGCGCCATGTTTTGTTCCGGACCATTCCGCCGCTTGCCGAAGAGGCGAAAACGGCGCGTCAACTCATCCTTGCGGACGACGACCGGACCCCAGTTGAAACGCGGAGAGGCGTTGCAGAGCGTGCCATTGAATTGATCGGAGAGGGGTTCGATGTAGGTTTCGCGGGGGAAGGCATCGGTGACGGACTGGGTGACGCCGCCGCAACAGGAACTGTAGTAGGCATGGAATATCCGCTCGCGCCCGGGCGGGCCATAGGCGACGACAACGCCGCGCGTGGCATTGACGGCCTCCAGGCTCTTGGATGACTCAGCGCCCAGCCCGCCGTACATCTGGCTGCGCTGATCGGCGTAAACATCCCAGTAGCGCCCTTTGGGCGTCGTCTTGCATTCGTAAAGGACGTAAGTCCGCGCGACGATCGCCTGGGCTTTGTACGTTTCGAGATTCCAGTTGCGCGGCAGTTCCTTGGGAATGACGCTCTTGAGGTAGTCCTCAACGTCCACATCGTTGATCAAATCAAAGGTGTCCGAGCCAACGGGAACGAGGCGAAACTGGCCGCGGTATTGCTCCTCGTTTACGGATACCGAGCCGGGCGCGGCCGGCTGAATGACCAACTCACCTTTTCCCAACGGCATGTTGCCGATGGTCCAGGCGCCCCGATTAAGCGATACCGATGTACCCTGCGCCGGAAGCGCCAGGCGTCGTCCGACCGATTCACCGCTGACGCGATAGAGGGCGGGTTGGGTGGAGGTGATGGCGAGGCTGTGAAGATCCTCAGCCAGCCGCACGCGGACGAGCGGAGTGTTCGCGGCGGTATCGGATGGCGTGGGTTGGGAGGTGCATCCCTGCGGCATGCAAAGCAGAAGCAGAAGCAGCGCCCCCGCCAGCATTCCCGACCATCGCTCGCGCATCCATCCCATGGCGTCCCTGCCTTGGTTCAACATTGCCCCTGGGTTCACGAGAGCGGCCCGATGAACGCGCTTTGGTTCATGCCGCCGCCCCACCGGCCGGTTTCGGGCAGGTTGCAGTTGGCATCGAGCCGACAACGCCGGACCCGCTGCCAATCGCGCGCTGCCCGAAACAGGCCAGTGGGCAAGCACACCAGCCGGATCAGCGCTCAGTCTTCCAGCTTGCGCAATTTCATCCCGTAGGTCTCAAGCTGCTGCTTGACTTCATTCAAGCTGGTCAGACCGAAGTTTTTGCACCCAAGCAATTCATCCTCGGTTTTGGCGGCCAGTTCGCTCAAGAGGTTGATGTTGAGCCGTTGCAGCGCCTTGCGGCTTCGCACTGACAGTTCAAGATCGGCGACGCTCTTGCCCATCACTTCGGGGGCAACCTGCCCCTCCTGCGGTTCGGCGGAACTGGTCGTATCGGCTGAATCGGAGGCGCCTTCAACGGACTGTCCGAGACGAAGACCCTTTTGAGCGAGCAACGCCTTGATCTCGCCAAGGCTGGTTTCCCCGAAGTTCTTGTAACTGAGCAGTTCCTGCTCCGTGGTCCGCAGCAGATCGCCGACGGTGCGGAGATTCATCTTCTTCAAACAATTTCGGCTGCGAACGGAGAGTTCGAAATCGCTGATGGGTGTGTCCAGAATCGCGTTGCGACGATCGCTGCGGCGTTCGCCGTCCTCGTCGTACATCAGCGCGCGGGCGGACTCCACATCCTTCATATAAAGCCGGGCCCGCTCATGGTTGGGATCCGTCCGCAGGACGGCGTCGAGGCAGCGGTAGGCTTCGTCGTAGTGGTTGTTGTCCTCGTACAGGATTGCGAGGTTGAGCAGCGCGTTGAGATGGACCGGGGGGCTGGTGCTCAGCCGCTCGTACAGTTCAATCGCCTTGGCGTCGTCGGCCTGGCGGTCATAAAGAACGGCCAACTGAAAGCACGCCAGCTCATTGTCGGGATTTTCGTTCAAGGCGCGCTCATACCATTCGACCGCCTTCTCATGCTGTCCATTTTTTTCGGCATCGACGCCGCGCTTGAAATATTCGTCCGCCGCACGCTCGTTGATCGACGCGACCATCGTCTGGCTCATAAGCTATTGTTTCCTAATGACTTCCTCCGCCCGATCTCCATGCGACAAACATCGCAAAATCAAGGGTGATCCGGGCAATCCATGTGATAACGCTATGGTCTCATTCATAAGCGAGCGGGCGGGGTGTGTCAACTTCAGCCCGGGAGCGCCGCGAGCCGCCGGACACGGTGCGGAGCGGCTGCGACACGGCTATGGCGCGGTGGGAGATGAAGGGGCGGCGGTGTTGGCGGTGATGGCGCCGAGGCTGATGGATCGACCTCCGCGCTTGGGTTGTTTTGGCGCCGGCGGCGCGGGATGGAAGGAGATGCTCGTCACCGTCTGGAGCAGGAACAAGACAATGGCGATCGCGGCGATCAGACCGGCCCATTGGCGCGCGGTCCACCAGCCGGCGAGGTCGGCGACGACCCGGAGGATGACGCCGATTTCCAGCAGAAACAGATGGACATAAAAGCGGGTGTGATAGCTCATCCGCACGCCGAGAACCGCGGGGAAGATGATCGGGGCATGTCCAAAAATCATGGCAAAAACGAATCCGAGCAGAACGGCGTGAAGGATGGAGTCATAGCCATAACCGGCGACGGGCGCGGCCGTCAGCCAGGACTGGGCGCTGCCTTGAACGAGGGGGAAGACCAGGACATCCAGCACGATCAGCACGCCACAGGTGGCGATCCAGAAATAGCCGGACAGAAGACATACCGCGGCGAAGCGGGGCAGCCCGCGCTGGCGGATCGTTTGCCGCGCCATGTCATGGATGAGCAGCCACGCGGACATGGCGAACATGCCCAGCGCGGTGATGAACCAGCCCAGCCCACTCCACCAGATGCTGAGGGTGGTGCCGACGCTGAAAATGACCACGGCGGTGATGAAGCCGGCGTTTCGGCCGGGTAACACACGGACGAATCGGCTGAGTTCCAGGCGTTCGCCGAAGATGGTGAGGACGAGGAACGCGACCCACCAGATGACCAGATAAGGGATCGGCCAGCCGGCGAGCCACAAGGCATTGCCAACCACCCACGCGACCGCGCCCAGCCCCATCGTAATCATGAAAAGGGTGGGCTGGCGCTTGATGAGCAGGATAAAGACGAAAACAAGCGCGACGCTGCCCAGGAGAAGGAAGGATTGCCCAAGGACAAGCGGCGCGCCAAAGAGAAGACACAGCCCCCCCACCGCCGATGCGCCCGGGGAAAGATACGTCCACGCCCGGCCGAGCGCGACGGAGCGCTCCATGCTGATCAGCGTCCCGAGAAACCCGCCGACCATCAGGGCGCCGTGATAACTGACCGCGCCAGCGCCGACCGGATGCCACGGCCAACCCATGCGCAAAAGCCCTCCCCACATCCCCAGCAGCAGGAGGATCATGCCCCCGGCAACGAAGGGAGCTCGCCAGATGATTCGAGGGAGTTTCATGGATGCTCCGCGTGTGGGCAACATGCCGCCCCAGCGGCTGCCGCATTTGAGTTGCGTCCGTATTCATTCCTTCCCCCTCCCTCGGTACTCCGGGGGAGGGTTGGGGAGGGGGCTTCTTCGCGTCAAGAAACGAACCCCCTCCCCCGCCCTCCCCCGGCGTACCGGGAGAGGGAGTATGCACCGATCCACGAAGCCGGGTGGTTGAGAATCATGGACTCCCGGCTATCGCCACGTTCCGTTCTTAAAGTGAACGGCCAGTTCCTTGTGATCCTCCTCGGTCGGCGGAGGGCTGACGACGACGAGCACGCTGGTGCGTACATCGGCGCGAATACCGCGCGCCTGCCCGGCCTCGACGATGAGGGCGGCGCCGGGGCCGGCCTTTTCCAGGTCCTTGTCAGCGCCGACGAAGGTGGCCTGCCCTTCGAGGATCACCATGGTCAGATCACTCTTGGGGTGATGAACCGGAATGGCCTGGCCGGCTTCGAGTCCGACGACCATCGTCTTGCTGTGGGGCGTTTGAACGAGGGTGATGCCCTTGAAACGCTCGGGCGAAAACTGCACGAGTTCCTTGATCGATGGGACAATCATGTTCCATCTCCTTTCATGTGATGCGAATTGAGTTTGAAGCCCTCGGAGGTTGTCATCCGAAGGGAAGACCCCCTCCCCCACCCTCCCCCGGCGTACCGGGGGAGGGAGTGGTATTGGAGAGGGCGCGGCGCTCACCGCCCATGCGCATGAGATCCCGCGGCAACGACCAACGGATCACCCCTTGGCGGGCTTGCCGATGTGAACGCGCCACACCTGGGGTCCCTGTTCGAGATACTCCCAGGTGAACTCGCCCTTGTGCTCGGCGTCAAACTGGTAATACAGCGGCTTGGGGTCGTGATCATTGACCAGTTCAAAACAGGTGCCCGGCTTGAGTTCGTGGTAAAGGTTGAAGATGGTTGAGTGGCGCTGCGCCGGGGGCATGACGCGGACATCAACGGTTTTGGCAACTGTCTGGGACATGACTTTTCGGTCCTTTCTTCAGGTAACGGCGCGACGGATCGAGTCAAAGGCGATTGTCGCGGCGGGAATGAAGGCTGATCAACGCGACCAGCCCAATTGCTTCTTGCCTTCGGGGGTCATGAGGTCGGGCGACCACTTGGGCTCCCATACAATCGTCACGCCGATTTCATCCGTGCCGGGACAGACCTCACGGATCCGCGCATTGATGTCGCCGCGAATGTGCTCTTCCAGCGGACACGCGGGTGTGGTCAGCGTCATGCGGATGCGGACGTTGCGGTCCTCAACGACCATTTCAAACAGCAATCCGAGATCAATGATGTTGACACCAACCTCGGGGTCATCGACCTTGTAAAGCGCCTGGCGGACCAGTTCCTCGGTGGGCTTGGGATGCGACTCGGAATCGGTGCCGTGCGTGACGTGCTGCTTTTCCGGAACGTTGAAAACGAACCCCCCCACCGTGCCGGCGACCTGGCGGAAATCAACGGTCGTTTCGTCGAGTACCGAGAAGTCGTCCTTGCCGCAGACGACGCGAAAGCCGTGGGATTCAAAGCGCTTGTCGTCCGGTTCGGAGGCCTCGTCGAGATCGAGGGTGTACTGGCGGTTGGCGCCGGTGCCCTTGGTACCCAATCTCAGATAGAGCTTCGATTGATCCAGCTTCTGTTCGGCCACAACGCGGCGAAGTTCCTCCGCCGCCAGATCCGTTAGTTGAATGCCCACTGCAAAACCCATCCCATCAGATACATCATGGCTCCACGACCAGGTTGCCCATGGCGCTCTTTTGTCCATGCCCAAAGGCATGGTTGACGAACACAAATGATCCCGGAACATCACACACGAGTTCGAACACCATCCCGCCGCCGGCCGGGACGTTGAAGGTTTGGACGCCGTGAATCGAATTCCCCGGCGGCTCGCCCAGATACACCGTCTCGAACTGCTCGCCCACCAGGTGGAAGGCGCTGGGAATTGTCGGCCCGGCATTGACGACCCAGAAGCGGACGCGATCATTCAGTTTCACACGAATCGGATCACGGAGATACTGATCCGGGCGCCCATTGAAGCAGACCATGTCGGGCGCCACCGCGAGCATCTTGCCGAAATCAATCGGGAAGACTTCACCATGCGGCTTGCCGAGATAGTATTCGCCCTGGACAAGTACAAACTCCTTGGCCGGGGGAAGCGGTTCGCGCGGCGAGACGATCAACGCGCCATACATCCCAGCGCCGATGTGCATGAGGACCGGCGCGGTGCCGCAGTGATAGAGGAATGCGCCGGCATAGCGCGGCTTGAATGTAAAGGTGACCGACTGTCCCTTGGAGATGGACCGGAACGCCACCTCGGGATCGAGCTGGGAGGCATGAAAGTCCATCGAGTGGGGCATGAACGTGTCATTGGTGAGCGTGAACTCCACCGTGTCGCCCACCCGGCAATGTGCGATCGGACCGGGCACCGTATCTTCAAATGTCCATGCCGCCACAACGATGTTCGGGGCGATGCGGTATGGCACCTCCGTTGATCGCCAGTTCAGCTTGAGTACCCCGTCCTTGGGAGGCGGAGGGAGCGTCGGGTCAAAGCGTTCAAGCTTGGCCGACGGGGCGGCGGCGAGGATCGCCGGATCAAGCGTCGTGGCGCTGTCATGAAAAGGACCGGACGGCGCCTGATCCTGCGGCCCCGGCGCTCCAGCGCCCGATTTGCCGCCGTTGCGGTCGCAACCGGAGAGGAGCATGGCCACGCCCGGTACGGCGATGGACAGGAGCGACGCCTTGACGAGCAGATTCCGCCTCGACATCGCCGCCGCCTGCGCCTCGGGATTGTTGACGCCGGTGGCAGCGTTGACGAGATCGACCGCACTACTCAGTGCCGCATCAGAACGTTGCTGGAATTCAGCGCGCAGTTTGTTTGTCATGGTCACGACTCCGGTTGCATCGGGGTTGGGCCTGGGGACAAAATTACTTGACGGTCATGATGCCGTTCATGAACACAAAGTGCCCGGGGAAGGTGCAGAGGTACGGGTACTCGCCGGCCGCGGGCGCGGTGAACTCGATCGTCTGCTTTTCGCCAGGACCGAGGATGTGCGTCTCGGCGATCACCTTGTCGGCCAGCGCCGCGGGAACGGTGCCGCTGGGCGAATCACCCTTTTCCTTCAGCACGTCGGCGGCGAACGCCTTGTAGTCCTCGCCCTGCTTGAGGATGACCAGGTCATGGCCCATCGTGGCGACCGGCATGGTACCGACGTTTTCAAAAGTCAGCTTCACCTTTTCGCCCGGATGAACGGTGAAGGCGTTGAGGTCGTACTTCATCTGGTCATTGCCGGTGATGGTGACGGAGGCGACACCATTGGCCCGCGTGACCGGCCCGCTTTCCTCGGTCGCTTTCGAGTAGTCCGGTTTCTCACAGCCGGAGATTGCCATCAGGGCGAACACCAAACCGATAGAGAGAATTGTTTTCATCAACATAATTTAGGTTAACCCAACCGGAGTGTCCAGTTTTAAAATTGTGACAAATCGTCGCAAGCTCCAGACAGGGGATTCATTGATTTTCATGCGTTTGTATTGAGTGCGTCATGGAAGTGATACGAATCCAGATGATCGGTCAATTCCTTGAGAAACTCGTCCGGTTCATGGCCGCTGGAGAGCGCCAAAGCGCCGAACGTCATGGAAGGCGCGACGAAGGGCGCCTGGTCAAACATCGTGACCCCCATCTCACGCAGCCGCGTTTGCAATGCCGGGAAGGCATTGATCGCCTCACGGACGCGCACGCCCGGCCGAAGCGGAGAGGATCCCGAATAGGTGCGGTAGCGGTTGCGAACGGTCATCGCGAGATTGGCGGCGAAGAGCGCCAGCGCCGTCAGTTCAAACAATCCCGTCACGCCCATCAGTCGATACGCCCACGTCCAATGCCCGAGGGTCGCCAGCTCAAGTGAGACCCGCCCGGCATTGCCGACAATGATCAGCGCTGCGCCAATGAGCATCCATCGCGTGGACGCCAGCGGCTGTTTGAGAAACACCGGAATGATTCGCTGCCCGACGCCCATGATCATGGTCGTGATGAAACCGACCGTCAGCGCGTGTCGCCATGCCCCGCTGTAGGCGTGAGGAAGCCCTGGCACGATCGTTTCGATGAGGATCATCGCCAGCCCGGCCACGAGCCAGAAGAACGCAACGCGAATCAGGATGTTGCCCCGCGGGTCAATGCCATACAAACGGCGTGACGGCTTGCTGCGCAGCCCATCCATTCCAATGACGTATAGAACCGCACCACACAGCATCATGGCCGCGCCGATGACACGCACCCAGTGAAATGGAGTGATGAAGAGAATCAGCCCGGCGTTGTGGGACATCAGTGCCTTGGAGAAAAAAGCCTGCCTCGGGTGCGTGATGTTGAGCAGGCCGGGGATGAGCCGGATGCCAAAGCCGTAGATTGCGTTGACGCCAAGGCCGAGGACAGGAAGGACAATGAGCAGGGCGCGAGCAGGGTCGGGAAGAACCGTATGCGTTGAGTAGCGCAGGCGCAGGTACAGATCGGTGGCCGCCCAGATGCACAGCCACGCGACGAGGAAAATGAAACCGTGGCGCTTCTGGCTTTTGACGGCTCCGCGCAGGGAAACCGCGACGGAGAAACTAAAAAGGATGGCGGCGACGAGAAAACAGCTCGATCCCACAATATCGGTCGCGGGGAAAGCGCGATGGACGGTCTGGCTCAGGCTCGTGAAGAGGACGACGATTCCCAGCAACACAAACAATGCGGCCAGACGTTCAAGCCAGAGCGGCGCGGGCGTGACCGTGGTTTGCCGGAGCAGATGCGCCCCCACCGCGAATATGAACAGCGCCATCCATCCCCAAAGCTGTGCGACGCCGTGGATGTGGACATCCATCGCGGGGACGGTCGCGTAGTTGACGCCAACCGCAATGCGCAGGAGAAGGATGACACCCCAACTGGCGCCGAGCGTGAGCGTGATCCCCAGCGCCAGAAAGACCAATGGAATCGGAGAGGCGACCTGCCGACGGGCAACCGGTTCGATCGGCACGTCGGCCAAGCTTGAGAGACGCTTGAGCAGCGCTGCGGAATCGATGCCACATGAGCGGGCAAAGGGCGTCAACTCCTGAAGCGTCCATCGACCATCCACACGGGCGGACGGATAATTTTCAAACAACGCCGCGCATGCCGGCCAGGCGGTGGCGACCTGTCTGACGGTCATGTCTGATGCAATATGCGTGGGCTGGCGCATGGGGGTGGTGTGTTATCGCGACGCGGCCATCCGCATATCAACGCGCAGGCTGGAAATCACGCCGAAAGTGATTCTAGACCTATTTGTCTGGATTTCAACCGCCTGGCTACGCATAATGCTGCGGCTCTGAATGACCGATGTCAACTTGACTGCGATACGGGGTAATTTATACTTCGACCGCATTGGTATAGTTATAGCTGGCCGATCCTGTGCGGCGGCGATTAAGTGTTTGAGGTCTCGGATCGCCCTTACCAAGGGATGAGCGATGGGTATGGGCGTTGGCATTAAGATCGTGGGCGCGAATTCGTAATCCCTTATCTGGTATTGCATTATGAAAAACAAGAAGGTGGTTGTGTGTGGCGGCGGCGGGTTCATCGGCGGGCACCTCGTCGCGGATTTGCTGCGTCAAGGGTATACCGACGTCCGTTCCGTCGATGTCAAGCCATTTGATGAATGGTACCAGCGGGATGAGAAAGCCGAAAACCTGCAACTCGATTTGAATCTGAAGGAGGCGTGCGACAAGGCGTTGGAGGGGGCGTCGGTCGTTTATAATCTGGCCGCCAACATGGGCGGAATGGGATTTATTGAAAACAACCGGGCGCTGTGCATGCTCAGTGTGCTGATCAACACGCACCTGTTGCAGGCGGCCCAGCGGGACGGTGTCGAGCGCTTTTTCTATGCCTCGTCGGCCTGCGTGTACAACGCCGACAAGCAGCGCGACGTGCATGTTACCGCATTAAAGGAGGAGGATGCTTACCCCGCGATGCCGGAAGATGGCTATGGATGGGAAAAGTTGTTCTCCGAGCGCATGTGCCGCCATTTCCGCGAAGACTTTGGCCTGACGACACGCGTGGCGCGGTTTCACAATGTGTACGGGCCGTTTGGGACGTGGGAAGGCGGACGCGAGAAAGCCCCGGCCGCGATGTGCCGCAAGGTGATCGAAGCAAAGATGAGCGGCAAACACGAGATGGAAATCTGGGGCGACGGCCATCAAACGCGATCGTTCATGTACATCACCGACTGCCTGAAGGGCATTCAGATGATCACGGACAGCGATATCATCGAGCCAATCAACCTGGGCAGCAGCGAGCTGGTCAGCATCAACCAGCTTGTGGACATCGTTGAAGACATCGCCGGCATCAAGTTGAAGCGGTCGTATAATCTCAGCGCCCCCAAGGGGGTCAACGGACGCAACAGCGACAACACCCTGATCGAAAAACTCCTGCACTGGGAGCCCAACACCAAGCTTCGCGATGGGATGGAAAAGACATACCGCTGGATCTATGACCAGATGGCCGCCAAAAAGCACTAAGCCCATGACGAAGGTTGGTCGCGTGGCGCCGCCCGTCGGCCTGTTGAGGCGATCGGCGGTCTAAAGATGGACCAGCGGAACGGACAATCAACACCTTGATCCGCAACGTGGCGTCCAACACATTCGTCATCTTCAGCCAGGTCTTCATCCCCGACCCGGCGAGCGTTGGGCAACACATCGCCGACGTCGCCATCGAGCTCGCCCGCCGCGGGCACCGTGTCACCGTATACGCATCCAACCGGAGCTACGAAACCGGCGCCGTGCGATACCCGTCGCGGGAAGTGATCCAGGGCGTCACTGTGCGGCGGCTGCCCTGGACGAGCTTCGGGAAAAAATCGTTCCTCAAACGAGTCCTGGGCACTTTCAGTTTTCATGTCCAGGCACTGCTTCACGGGCTGTTCACCAAACGCCCGGATGCGATATTGCTCAGCACTTCACCGCCGATGATCGGCGTCGCGGGATCACTGGTCGGGTTCGTGCGACGCGCGCCTGTGGCGTACTGGGCGATGGATCTCAACCCCGATCAACTCCTGACCCTGGGTAAAATCAAGAGCGGCGGGATGATGGCGCGGTTCCTCGAAGGGGGAAACCGATTCATCCTCAAACGCGCCGGCCTGATCGTCGCGCTCGACCGGTTCATGCTTGACCGGCTGAAAGCGAGGCGTGGCATCGATCTGTCGGGCAAGACGCGGATCATTCCACCGTGGCCGCACGAGGATCACCTGGAACCGGTGAGCCACGCGGCCAATCCATTCCGAGCCCAGCATGGGCTGATGGATAAGTTTGTGATCATGTACAGCGGCAACCACACGCCATCGAATCCACTGACCACGCTCTTGGAGGCATCGCTGGCGTTTCGGGATGATCCCAATGTGCGGTTCCTCTTTGTGGGAGGCGGCATCGTCAAGCGGGAGATCGAGGAGTTCGCCAAGACCAATCAACTGGACAACATCATCTCACTCCCCTACCAGCCGCTGGCGGAATTGGGGCATTCACTCAGCGCCGCCGATGTGCATGTGGTGAGCCTTGGCGAATCGATGGCGGGGATCATTCACCCCTGCAAGGTGTACGGGGCGATGGCGGTCGGGCGTCCCATCCTCTATTTTGGACCCAGCCAGTCGCATGTGAGCGACCTGCTCGCCGAGCACCGGATCGGCTGGAGCATCAAACATGGCGATGTGACGGGCGCGATCGCGGGTATACGCGAGGCGCTGGCCGCTCCGCAGGCGGATTTGAATCAGATGGGCGCGCGGGCGTCGGCGGCGCTTGCGGCGCATTTCACGCAATCGCAATTGTGCGGCGAGTTTTGCGACAGTCTGGTGCGGCTGGCACGGCATGAAACCGAACCTTGTTCAAGGAGCCTTGATGCGAACCATTCGATGCCTCACGCTGCTGACAATTAGCCTGACCGCTGTGGCCGGCTGCCAGAAGACGATTCATGAGGTTCGGATGCCGATCCAAGGACTGGACTCGCACGAAGCGATGCGCATCACGCCAAACCAGGCGACCAGCCCGAAGTTGACGCTGACCACCCCCGCGATTTTCGAGTCTACTGGAGGCTGCGGTATGAACAGCGGGGCGGCAAGCCTTATGTGAAATTTCCAGCGGAATCGCTGCACAAATCAGTTTGCACGGGCCGATAATGTCCCCATCGGAGGACCGTGCATGATCATGCGACTGGTGCGGGACGAGATCGAAGAAGTGGCTGTGAATGATGAACCGATCGAATTGACCGGCGAGGATCGCATTGAAGCGCCGGAACCGACCGATGCGCCCGATGGCGCGGCCATTGAAGCCGAGGAAGACGCTGCGAGCGAGTCGCCAAATGGCGATGTCGCGCCCGAGGCCGAGGTCGAATTGACCGTGCTGGAAGCGCTGCTGTTCAGCACGCATCATCCATTGACGGCCGGGCGGCTGGCGGAGCTGATGGAGCTTCCCACGACCAAGCCGCTGCGCCGTGCGATCAAAACTCTCAATGAACAATATGCCGCCGGCGGGCGATGCTTCCGGGTCGAGCAGGTGGCCGGGGGATATCAGTTGCTGACGCTCCCGGAATATGGGGAGTACCTGAGAAAGCTGCATCACCGCGAGCAGGATGCGAAATTGAGCAAGGCCGCGCTCGAAACGCTGGCGATCATCGCCTACAAGCAGCCGATCCTGCGCGCGGACCTCGAGGCGATCCGCGGCGTGGCGTGCGGGGAAACGATCCGCAGCCTGATGGAAAAACACCTCGTCAAAATCGCCGGTCGGGCCGAGGAACCCGGCCGACCAATCCTCTACGGCACCACCCGACGGTTCCTCGAACTGTTCGGCCTGAACACACTCAAAGACCTCCCCAAACCCGAAGAGGCTCCCAAGCCGCCATCCCCTCCCACAACCGCATAGCTTGCCGCTATTGACGCTGTGGTCGCCTAGAGACACAGATCACCATGGACCGACGCGAGGGCGGCTTGGACCAGGCTCTGCGGTGGCACCTCTTGCGAACAGATGTGCTATTTCCCTGGATTCGTGAGCACCTGCCCGGCGGCGAGCAAGTGATCCCGAAGCTTTTTCGAATCCACACCCTGTACCGACGTTTTACCTTCGATCGCCAAATGCGCCGCGATGGCGGCCGATTCACCAAGCACCATGAACACCGGCTCCATCCGCACCGACCCAAAGGCGATGTGGCTGGCGGAGAGGCTGATGGGGACGATAAGGTTGGCGCATTCGCCCGCCTTTGGCGTAATGGCGCGATACGAGACGGGGTACGGCTTGGCCGCCACCTGCACATCACCTTCATTCATGACGCGCGGCCTGCCCTCGCGACGATCGACGTAGCGCGAGCAGTTGTGCGAGTCCATCCCGTAACTGCCCATCCCCACGGCATCGTCGGCCACCCGATGGGCGAGGCAATCGTGTTCCGTGATGACGTAGTCGCTGATCATCCGACGTCCCTCGCGGACATACAGCGAGTGCGGCCAGTTCCCCGTCGATTGGAACTCGTCGGACGCAAGGCCCCAGTGCGCATACGCCTCTCGATAGCGGGAGGGAATCTTCTGGTTGTTGGCCATGAACCAGTAAAAGCCCTTTTGATAATTGAGGTGCGCCTGGAAAATCTCTTCACGCCGCTCATACGAGGCGATGGGCCAATCATGATTGCCGCCGATAAAGTCGCTGGACACCGGGCCATGGTTGTTGGTGTCCGTCTTGTGATAGCCGCCTGGCGTGAGGTTGGGGAGGATGTCCAGCTTCTTGGGGACAAACGGATGATGCCGATTTCGCTCCTTGGATAGCGAATCGTTGTGATCGTCCTTGTCACCGCAATACCATCGCTCCGCCAGCACATACATCGACGGGTCATAATGCTCCGGCCGTTCCCACGCGATGCGCAGCGCCGGATCGTCGGTCATGCACATCCGAAAGCAGTACGCCTGCACGCGCTTGTCACCGGTGCCCTGCTTTTGCGACAGGTCCTCGGCGACAATCATCGGCAGCAGCCCGCTGTCCGGATCCCCTTCCTTGATGAATGGATCAACCGGATTGCTGAACTGGTGGCTGTGGCGCACCTGGATGCCGTTGAGGGTCTCGTTGTAAACATCATTCCCCTCCCGCCCGACGGTGAAACTCACCCCCGCGGCGGCCAGCAGATCACCTTCATAGGTCGCGTCGATGAACATCGCAGCCTCGACCCGCAGCCCGCTCGTCAGGGTGATCGCGGTGATGCGATTGCCGGATTTGATCGCCTTGTCCAGGTATTGGCACTGCCCCACCGATATCTGTGATTCGGCCAGCCAGCGATCATACACCTCCGCGGCGACATGGGGTTCGAACAGGAACTCCTCGGCCTTGCCATACGCGACGCCGCAGCGGCGGTAAAACTCGCGCGACAACCCGCCGATGACCTGCTGCTGGCCGTAGTCGGTCCAGCCAAGCCCGCCGGTGGTCAACCCGCCCAGGTGCTTGCCGGGATTGAGCAGGATGACCGACTTGCCCAACTGTTTTGCCTTGATTGCGGCGATGATGCCCGCCGACGTGCCGCCATAGACGCAGATGTCGGCATTGAGATGGCGATCCGTCGGTTGAATCCAGTCTGGACGATAGTAGTTCAGGTCGTTCATAAACATCCTTGGTCGGGGTTGATGGTGCTGGGCATGCAAATCACTTCTTGTCGCCCGGCGCAGTGGCTGGCTGCACTTTGGCGGTGAAGGCGCGGGGAATGACAAGGAACACTTCCTCCAGCCGTTCGGTCTTGCCGTCGAGCGTTAAAAACGCCCTCCCGACACTTGTGGCGTCCAGCGCCTGGGGGGACGGCGCGACGACCAGGAAATGCCCGGGCGGCACATCGGCCGTCAGGTTCAGGTCGAACAGGCGCTCGGGCGTCACATACTGGATTTCGCGCTCATCATTTCGCACGGTGAACTCCAACCGCTTTCGCGTGGCGCGAATGACGGGGCAGAGCGTCACCCGCACCGCGCCAAAACGCCTCGGCGCCGGTTCATACGACACGGCCAGCAGGTTGTCGCTCTGGTCATACGTTCGACCTTGAAGCATGTCATAGTTGTTGAAGTAAAAAAGTGTTTGTCCGGGAATGTCTTTTTTAATCTCGATCTCCATCGCCTTGCCGGGGGTGTTGGTCAGCGTGCTGGTGCGGGAGGTCGTGGGGTATTGATTGATGATGGGTTTGAAGTAGTCCCAGTCACTCAACGACGCCTCCCCGACGCGGATTCCATTCTTATAAAGCAGGTCGTAGGTCATAATGTCCACGGACTGCTCGCTGATCCGCTTCCAGAATTGCTCGTTGCCGCTGATCGCGCCGTAGGGGACGGACAACTGATAAATGTCGAGATACGCATAGACAGCCGCGTTGGCCGAGCGGGGATCGAGCGATTTGGGCGCAACCGTCGCTTGGTCCCCTCCGGTGATCGGAACAAGCTCGAGCTGCACCGGTGGTTTTTCCGATGGTTGAGGGGCGGCCACCTGGCAGCCCGTCAACACGCACAGGAGCAGCAATCCGGGAATCAGGAGCCATCGTCGGTGGCCGCTGCATCCGCGCATCGAAGTCTTGATCCGTTGCCTGGTCGTCATCAACAATTGATCCTCACCGTGCGTCACGCCTCCCCCACCCACCACGCGGCCGCAGGACGCCGCGATCAATGGCATGGATCACCCATTGGAGATCACCCATTGGAGATCACCCATTGGAGATCACCCATTGGTGATCACCCTTGGGCGATCACCGCCACGAGCGCATCGAGACCGCGATCGAGATCGTCGCGGGTGATGTTGATCGGAGGCGCCAGCCGCACGACCTTTTGCGCCGTCACATTGATGTTGATGCCCCGGACGAATCCACGCTCGACCAACTGCTTGTCGGGCTCCTTCAATTCAATTCCAATGAACAACCCGCGCCCCCGAACGGCCGCCACCTTGGTCCTGATCGATGCCTCGTGCTTGAGGCGCGCCATCGCATACTCCCCCAGCGCCGCGGCGTTGCCCGTGAGATTTTCCCGTTCGATCACATCGAACAACGTGCGCGAAACCGTCATCGCAATCGGGTTGCCGCCCAGTGTGCTCCCATGCTTGCCGGGGGTCATGTACTTGGCCAGGTGTGGCTTGGCGAACATGACGCCGACCGGCAACCCGCCACCGACCGCCTTGCCGAGCGTCATGATGTCCGGCGTGATGTGCGGAGAACCCTCAGCGGAATCGCCGGCGCCGGCATTGCCGTCCGTCTTGACGAAATGTTGATGGGCAAACCATTTGCCCGTGCGCCCGCATCCCGTCCACACCTCGTCATAGATAAGGGCAAGACCATGCTCATCGCACAGTTGACGAATCCGCTGCGGATGACCGACGGGATACACGTTCACACCCCCCTCCCCCTGGAGAGGTTCCATGATGATGCATGCCGTTTCATCATCGATCGCCCGCTCGAGAGCGTCGAGATCGAGCGGATCCACTTGCGTAAATCCCGGCACGACAGGCCCGAAACCTTCGCGGACGGCCGGATTGCCTGTCGCGGCGATCATGGCGAGCGTTCGACCGTGAAAACTTTTCTGAAGGCTGATTGTCTTCCACCGCCGCCCGCCGTCGGCCATCCCGCGCAGCCGCGCGAGTTTGACCGCCGCCTCGTTGGCATCCGCCCCGCCGTGGCAAAAGAAAGCCTGCCCTTGAAACGCGAACTTGTTGAGGCGCTCGGCCACCTCAATCTGCGGCTCGGAATAAAACTGGTTGCCGACATGCCAGAGCTTGCGTGCCTGAGCCGTCGCGGCCTCAATCAGCGCCGGATGGCAATGACCAAGAATCGCCCCGCCAAA
Source organism: uncultured Tepidisphaeraceae bacterium (assembly GCA_964435775.1). Classification (GTDB taxonomy): domain Bacteria; phylum Planctomycetota; class Phycisphaerae; order Tepidisphaerales; family Tepidisphaeraceae; genus CAYTAP01. The sequence goes on along the minus strand of CAYTAP010000012.1, from coordinate 8,293 downwards.
CCCGGCGAACAGATCGAGATATTCCTTCCCATCGGCATCCCAAACCCGACTCCCCTCGCCGCGCGCCATGGAGATGGGATATCGGCCGTAATTCTGAATCAGCACATCCTGGCCGCGCTTGACAATATCGAGATTGTGGGACATCCGCCTTTGCCTTTCAAACAAAACCCAACGGGATAAAACATCATCGTACGCCGTCAGTACGAACGCCGCAGCCGATGCATCCCAACCCGGTGCAAAGGATAACAATTCCCGCGACCAATGGGGAGTGGACCCCCGTTTTCGTCGACGGGATATTTGTGCTCCGAAGCGCGTTTGCATGGAGCCGACGCCGCGACTACAATTCAAGCTCGCCATACGGGGCGTAGTTCAGCTTGGTTTAGAACGCTAGACTGGGGGTCTAGAGGTCGCAGGTTCAAATCCTGTCGCCCCGATTTTCTTCGAGACTTAGCCCTTCGGCCATCGGGTCGAAGGGCTTTCTCTTTTCGACATAAAGGTTTACGTCGGACAGCGCTCATTTCAACAAAAACCGTACCCAAAATCCCGCGTCGGACGGCCTTATGTAACGGCGTCGCGAAGGGTGAGGATGGCCTGATTATAGCCTTTGCGATGGCGAGAGGTTGGAATGATTCGCGGCCGCGGAGCCTCTCGCCCGTGTCGTTTCCAGTTTTAATCCCGGCAACGCCGTGGAATCAGAAGCTGGCGTGCGCCCGCTGACGGCATTGGCCGGATCTACGTCCAACCTGGCCAGATCGTGGAGCGCGGCGGCGAGTGCCAATCAACATAAGAAGCGGGCCCGCAAGAGTCAGAGTAAGTCGCGGCGACAGCAGGATGGTTGCCCGAATGGTGGCGCAATTGAAGTATGCATCGAGCGTCCGGTCCAGTGCGCCGGCCATTGAACAAATCCATGATTACACCCCGGGCCTCGCGCGGCGGGCGCGCGCGAAATAGTCATCCAGCAATTCCAGGTCAAACTCACGGACCACCTGCATCGCGGTGAGGCGATCATCGAGGCTGGTCATCAGCGCCGAACCGACGTTGGGCGGGATCTCCAGACGGATGCGCGAACCGTATTTGCGGCGGATATCCGGGAATCGAGGCGCATTTCCATCCAGATGCACCAATGCACGATCCAGATTGACCGTCGCGATGGCCACTGAGCTGTAGCAATCGGTCGCTGCCAGCGGCCGCCCGAAAACATCGAGAACTCCGCCCCCATGGAAGGGCAAGGCCGATGCGAAGTAGGACTGGCATTGGTAAGCCCAGTACCCCTGCACCACCGCGCCCCCGTGATACATGCTGGAGAAGGTGAGGATGTCGGGGCGCAACGGCGCGTATGCCTGCCACAGCTCCGGGAAGTTCAGATCGAAGCAGATGACGCCGCCCAGACGGCCGGCCGGAGTCTGCACCACCGTCGCTCCGTGGCCATGAGACAAACCTTCGGCAAGTTCCTCCATGGTTGGGAACGTCTTGTGATAGGCGCCGAGAATCCCGCCGTCAGGCCCGATATACACTATGCTGTTGTACACGCGGCCGTTCTCGGCCAACTTCACCGAACCGGCAACGGTACACTTTTGATCCAGCGCCAGTTGTCCGTACGCCTGAAGCAGCGGCCCGGGGGAATCGCGCTCCTCGGCCTGATCGACGCTCTGCGCCAGCGCCGAAATCGCTTCGGAAAATACGACCAGGTCCACCTCCCGCCCCGCCAGCAGGTCGGACGTCCCGCGCAGGTCGTCGAGTATCCGCTGGCGGGCCGCAGCCTGCCCGTTCAGGTCCGGGCGGGTAAAAAGGATCGACGCGATGGAAATCGGTTTGGCCATTGAATTATGCCGGTGATAAACGTTGATGGTGGATGCGGTATTGATGGTGGCCCCGCGCAGCGGAACGCGTGCCGCGCGGGCGCCGTTGGATCATCTTCCGTCCAGATGCTTTGACGCGGCGACCGGGTCCAGTGGCAGGTTAACAGGTTGCCCGGTGCGCGACGAGATCAGCGCGGCCCAACCCACTTCGGCAATGATTGCCGAGTTGACAAAGCTCAGCGGCGACGGAGCGCCGCGATGCACGCAACCCAGGAAGTGATCGAGGCACGCGCCAATCTGGCCATCGATCACATTGCCACTATCGGGTGTGGTCGTGTCGGCCGGCCAGGCCAGTTGTTCCGCGCCGTGTTGTGCGCACCGGATGGCATCCAGGGGGAAAACCCATTTCCCGTCGGCGTGCTTGTGGGACCAGTAGCGCACCTTCTGGGGGCGCTCGAGTTGGGAATCGAAGACAAATGCGCCATCGGTTCCGAACAGGCCGTGATAGGCGTCGTAGCCGTTGCTGTTGTCGATATTGCCCATGCAGACGCCGGAGGCCCCGTTGTCGAATCCGACGACGACCGTCCAGATCGGATCGACTTCGAACGGTCGGACCTTGGCCGACTGACTGGTGGCATAAACGCTGACGGGACGCGCCTGTGACTGCATCGCATGGATCATCACCGACAAGGCGTGATTGATGCCCATGCCGATCGCATCGCCCATCACCGCCTGGCGCAACTTCCATGTCTTGTCGCCGCTGGTGTTGACGGCATGGCGATAGTTGACCTGAATCTGCGTGATGGTTCCAAAGAGATTGTCGGCGACCATCTGGCGCAGGCGCCGTTCCTGGCTGTCGAAATACAGGATGTAGTTGACATAGGTCATCAGTTCCGGGTGTGCCCGCTGCAGCCGCACTTGCCGCTGGTAATCCTCGAAGGAAGTGGCGCAGGGCTTTTCGCAGAAAACGTGCTTGCCGGCCTCCATTGCCGCGATGGACTGCGGGCCATGATGGCTGTTGGGGCTCACCAGCCAGACGGCTTGAATCCGCTCGTTGTCCAGCACTTGCTGGTAGTCCTGCACAAGCAAAGACGCCGGCAATCCCAGCTCAGCCAGCAGCTCGACGCCGCGCTGCGCATGAGGCTCGAGCAAAGCGAGGATTTCGACGTCGTCGCGCGTTGCGAGCTGGCGCAGCTGCGTGCCTCCCATCCATCCGGCTCCGACAAATCCAATCCCGATCTTCTTCATCATTATGCTCCATGTATTGCGTATTCTGATCCCAGACCCGTCTCCGGCCCCGGCGGAAGCCGATGCTTGCCGTCGCGCGGCGAAAAGAGGCGTTGCAGATGGCCGTGTGGCGGCAGCCACGCGGCATTGGCGGAGGGAGTGAACTGCGGGCTGTTCAGCTCCACCCCGTTGATCGTCGGTACATATGCGGCGAACAGTGCGGCATGCATCAGGGCATATCCGGGATTGGTCAGGTCCTGCATCGCAAGCAACATCCCATGTTGATGCGCCCATGCCGCCGCCAGCAACGCGAAGCTGTGCCCCTTGCAGGTCTTGAGCGCCAGTCCGCTCCACCCTTGCCGCCGCGACTCCTCGAGCAAGCCCAGGCTCGTCAACCCCTCGTCCAGCAGCACCGGCTTCAGTGCTGTGACCGCCCGCCAGTCATAGCGATACCGTTGAATATCACGCCCCGTCGGCTGTTCCATGTAGCGCAGCGCTGCGAAAGCATCCGCATCGGCCTCCTTGAGCCGATGCAGATACTCCAGTACGCCCTGAGCATCGCAATGCGCTTCGTTGCTATCCACCGAAAGCACTGGATCGACGCCCCAGCCCTTCACGGCCCGATACGCTTCGACGGTGCGCGCGACATCATCAGCGCAGTCCTTGCCCAGTGTCTTGATCTTCAGGCAACGGTACCCGCGATCAATGATCCAGGATTTCACGTCGCGCTCAAAATCGTCATCGCGGCCCACCACGTACCACCCGGGAAGTGCATCCAGGCGGGGGGATCGGAGCATCGACGCGATGGCGGCGACGGCGCCGGTTGAACCGAAGAACTGATCGGCTGACGCAATGGGTGCGGCGGTGTCGTAAAAGCCAAAGGCCGAGCGCCCCAGCGCTCGACCAGCCGCGTCATGGATCGCGGCATCAAAGGGGCTCAGGCACATGGCCTGAGCCAGGACCGGCGGGCCATCGGGCGTTTCAAGGCAGATGCGATTGTGCAGACGCATGCCCAGTTCCAAGGGATGCGCCGGCTCGCCGGTCAGCTCGGGCAGACGGTCGGCGATCGTCTGGGTGAAGCGGCGCAAGGCCTGATCCCGGTGGGCATGCGATAGGGTCGGCTCCGGCCAAGCCCACAGGTCGCTGAGATAGATCGACCCATGCCCGGTGGCGGTGCGTCCATTGATCGTCACTGCGACGCGGACGCGTGCTTCGGTGAGCTGGGTGATGGCGCCGCTGCTGAGAATCAGGGGCCGCGCCAGCGTCTGCTCGTGGAAGCTGAGCTGTGCGGACTGAACATATGCGTCAAAACTCATGGCGTTGGGTCAATCTCGTGGAACGGCGACCGGAAGCGGATTGAAAAGCGTCGCATATGCACAGAGCAACTCTCATTCACGCGGACGGCGCTCTGCGAGCAAGTCGGCGTAAGGTGGCGTGAATGGACTCGCTGCGGGGGGCCGACCGGTAAATATGGCCTGATGCCATCAGCTCTTAAAGCGTCTGGCTTCCGCGCGAAAGCCGGTGCGAATCCCGCTGCCAACGTCTGGGCAGTATCCGCGGTCAATTCGACAGCACGCCCGTAATGGCGAGAACCACTGGTATGGCGAACTCTCCGGAACCATGAATATCAATGGATTTAACGGTCGCCGCCGCCCCCTTCGGCGACGTCCAGTCATATTGAAACACCGATACACGATCCGTTTGAGGATTGGGGACTTCAAATGCGATGCGAGCATGGGGAGCATCCTCGTGGCTCCACCAGTCGGCAACATTGTCTCCTTCCCGCACCGGGATGGATTCACTGCTCCCGTCGGCGTAGTGAATGACATAGGTAAAGGCGGGCTTGTCGCGGTTTCCATAGTTGGAGCCGGAGCCATTGGTGATCAGATGGAAAAAGCTGATTTTGGTCAGCCGTCGATTCACCTCAATGCCATCGATCCGCATGGGAAAGTAATCACGCAATTTGCTCCCGATCACAATGCAGGACTTTCCGTTATTGGTATCGGGGTTGATGATTCGAAATGGCATTCCATGGGATTTGTAGTCGCCTCCGGGAAGAAGGCTTAGATCGTTGGTTCCCTCATCGGTAAAGCCGCCGAGCTTGTCAGCGGCGACCTTGTCGGCAAATCCGCGATTGACGTAGGGGCGCAAGTCGATTGGCACATAGCCGACCCAGGCGGATGCGTCGGCCGGCTGGAGCGTGCCGATCTTCGTGGCGATCTGCTGCTTGGTCTGCCGCATGTCCACCGGCATCTTTTCAACTTGAGCCAACAGCTCCGCGCCGCTTGCCCGGCTGGTGAAGGTAAGGTAGACAGGCTCAGGACCAATCGCGGTGTCATCGGTAATGGGATTGGCCAATACATCATACAGCTTCCGATTGTTCCAGGTCGCCGGCCAGCGGATCGTGGCGGTCTCCCCGGGATAAAATCGTTGCAGCCAGCATACGGCGACATGTTCGCCGTCTTCACCGGAAAAGAGATAGATCGGTAGACGCTTGTGGGAGCGAATCACGCCAGTCGGCGTCTTGCCTTCCAGGAAGCGGTGCGTGCCACTCATCGCAACCGCCATGGCCAGGGGGGCGCCATTATATTCCATCGGGCGGCAGGTATATTCGGGGGAGGCATCAAACAGATGGAAAAAGAACTTGATGGTGTGCGCATAATGCACGGTAAGAAGCCGTGCCATGACG
>CAYTAP010000012.1:0-2568 GCA_964435775.1 uncultured Tepidisphaeraceae bacterium | reverse complement strand
TTCTCGCCCTTCAAATAATGAACCTTGCTCAAGTGCCGGTCGAGCGTGAACATGGTCGCCGGGGGTGTCAGCGACACCTCGTCGTTCCACAGGGGCAACTCCCGGCCGCCATATTCCCGCATCAGCTTGCGGAGGTGGGCAAACCAGGTTTCGAATCGCGTTTCGGGATTGCTGATTAATTGATTGGAAAAGCAATATTGATGGAAGGAGAGAATATCCATGTAGTCCATCGCGCCCAGGGCAAAGACGCTGCGAAACCATTCATCCCCGATGCTGTCGCCCGGCCCGCACACGCCGACGACCTGCAACGTGGGATCGATCGCCTTGATCGCAGTGTACGCGCGTTTGAGAAGCTCAACATACACCTCGGGATGCGCGCGAATCTCGTAGTATGGTTCATTGAGTACTTCCCAGTAACGGATGTGCTGATACGTCTGTCGCACCAGAGGCTCAACCTGGTTTTTGATCCAGGAATCGATATACGCCTTGTTCGCCACTGGGTCGTCCCAGTCGGTTTTCGGTTGATAGAAACCCGTCATGGTCGTCAGGCTGCCGAGCGCGATGAATCCGCGGGTCTTCTCCCAGTCATCCGCATGAGTCAGATATTCGACGTTGGGTTTGCCCTCTTTGAACGACAATGCTTCGCGCATGTCTCCCACCCCGCACCACCGGCGGTTCCATGTCAGCCCACTGATCGCGGCGACCTCGCCGTAAGGCTCCATGATGCCGGAGGCGCCGAGGATATCGCTGGCGGCGCGCGCTCGTATCAGCGGCGGGGGAAAGACCGAAAACAACGCTTCATCCTTCCATGAATCGGTTCCGACCTTTGCTTCCGCTTCAAGCCTGTACGAGCCGTTTCGCGTCATCGCCAGTTCGATGTCATGACGCCAGGGGCCGCTGCCGGCCGGGACTTCGACGGTGCCCTGTCTGTCCACCTGCCCCGATTCATTGACCAACTGCCACCGCATGACCCCCTTGTCGGTCGCCGCCGGCCTTTGTAGCTCGGCTGGGACACGCATCGTTTGACCGGTGGTTACGAAAAAGGGGGCTGCGGGGTTCAATTGCAGCAGGCTCCGCGGTGTAGCCCGCGACTGGGACGCCTCCGTGGCGGGGGCAGTCTTCACAACCTTTTTATCCACGACACGGATGCGAATGCGTCCTTGCACGTTGGTTGCCGTTTGCGTTGACCATGTCACCACGAAGCGCAGCGACTGGGCGGCGGGCCCGGTTTCGACCGCGCGATAGTCTTGCAAAAAGCCGCCGTAGCACTCTTTCATTCCCTGAAGGGAAATCTCAACCGCGCGCTTCCCTTGAACGACGATCTTCTGACCGTCGGTGATGCGCACGATGGTGTTTTTGTCGCCGGGCTTCCCGGGCAATGCGACAGCCTTGTCATCGGGATCGATCACCGTGATCGCCGCGTCCCCGGGAGCCAGAAATTCGACGGGTATCCAGAACCCGATTTCACCGTAACCTTCAAAGGGGGTGGTCTGTTGCTGGTAGTCCAGGCTGTAGCCGTCGGGCGTCAGCGTGATGGTCTTTTTCCCGCTTCCCTGGTCGGTCTTGCCTTCATAAATGAGTTGAACCTGTTTGTCGCTCTTTTCCTCGCGCGGTTTGCTGTTCAGGAAGAGGGATCGCTCATTACGGATGGCCTCTCTCACCCACATACCGTCATAGCTGTTGAAAACGCGATGCTCATCATGAAACAGGGCGCCGGGATGCAGCACATAAGGCCCCTGCTGTTGTACATCCTGGCCGTGAACCATCCCGACCATCATCAAGAACGCCGCCGCGATGCCACTCATCAGGATTCTCATGGACAAACTCCTCGGGTATCTGTCGTCCTCTGTTGCACTTACTTCCGCAAAACCCATCGCGGTGAAAATTCCGAATCGCCGCTGTAGACATTGGTTGGCGCATAGGGGCGAGGAATCACATGGCCGTCGGCAAAGAGCCAGTTGAGCTGGCGACTATGCACGGCGGCGGCATTGGCCGGGCTGGCGCCGTACCAGTAAGCGGCCGCCTCGGCGGTGGACGTCGTGTTCCACAGCGACGGACGCCCCCATTCGTCGGGCAAAGCATCACAAAGCAGCGCCGTGGCGAAGGCATTCCCACCATAGTTGCTAAACTTGCGAGGGTAGTAGATGGACGAGGTCGTATAGTGTTCACCATCCGACCAATAACCCCGCGTCCATCCGCCCGTGGTGGTGGCATAGGTGGTTTCGATTCCATAGGACAAGGGATGCGGATCGGTCACGGCCGGGCATCTGAACACACTGGGGGGCGGCAGATATGCCCCCTGGGGATTGCCGAAAAACATCTCCGCCACCATCCCTGAATAAGGGCGCACGGAGTCCACCCAAAGCCACAGATGTCCTGGATTGAGGTCGGTGCCGCCGGTACCGATTTTGGGATCATCGGTCTGTACGACGCACGGCAGGTATCCGTGATTGTCATGGGCATACATCAACAGCAAGCCGGCGATTTGCCGCAGGTTTGACGCGCAAGCGACCGCCCGGGCTTGCTTGCGCGCCTTGTTCAGCGACGGCAACAATATCGCGATGAGGA
>CAYTAP010000011.1:32927-45434 GCA_964435775.1 uncultured Tepidisphaeraceae bacterium | reverse complement strand
GACTTAAATGGTGAAGCAACAGGTACTGGAGCTTTCGTGGGATTGGCCGAACACCGACCGGAAGAAGAAAAAAGAGCAGTACGAAACCGACTTGAAATGTACAAAGTTGGAAGACATGGAGAAGTACAATGTAAATCCAAATGATCAATCATCGCGCACAACCGTGGGCCAGATGGTTGCGCTAGGAAAAGTCAATGCATCTAATCTCAACAAAAAAAAACAGATCGAGGAGGATGTGAAAAGAACACCACGCCCGCTGAATGAGCGAGAACAGAAGCTCATGGACGGCATAAAATCTGACCATGACAAGCTGCAAACACAGTTCGATGATCTGCGGAAACAACTCAAGGCTGAACAGAAGGACTTTCTGACAAGGTGGTGGATCAAACCCTTCGACATCACGGTCCGATTGAAGAACGATCTGGACCTGGCGGTCGTTCATGTGAAGTTGGATGACTCTTGGAATCCCGACGGATCGTAGCCCCTTGACGCCGTGGGGGAGGCGAGGATGAACGGATCGAGCGGTGATAAGCGACGGCGCGCGGGATCGCCAAGGCGCCGCGGATTGACGTGCGATTGCTTGGATCGCAAAGGGAGACACAATGGATTATCAGGAACTTGTTGATGACATCCGCAGCTTTCTTGCCGCCGGCGATTATGGCGTTGAGACGCGGATAGCCGATCGCTCGGAGGAATACGCCCAGGCATGTCGCGGCGTCAATGACCGTCTGCGGCGCTGCGGCGATGCGCTGCGGCGGGGCTTGCGTGGGGACGCCATGCAACTCGCCGACGCCGAACCGAATCTGCTTGAACTCGTGGCCATGCTCGATTTCCAGGGCCTGGACAGTTGGAAAGCGATATGCGCCCAGTCGCCGGAACTGACGACGCCGCCGGATCTGCTCATCGAGACGGCCGTCACATTGAACGAAGCCTACGCGATCGCACAGCCGCTGCAGAATCTGATGGCGCGGCATCGCCTTCTCGCCTTGGCGCGGGCGCCCCTCGCCGATCGGTTGAAGGTCATGCGACGCCTTGCGGAGATGGATCCGGAAAGCTCATTCTGGGATGACGATGTTCGCACCTTTGAAAGGGCCCGAATCACGGAGATGCACGCGCAGCTGAAGTCGGCCGAGGCGGCGCGGGATGCGTCGGTCGTGCTCGAATTGAACAAGGAGGCGGAGGATTCGGCCTGGCGCATTTCCGTACCGCGGGACTTCCGCAACCGGTTGCAACAATCGGCCGCCCGGTTCGCCGCGGAGCAAACCCTCGCGGCGTTGCGGGGGCTTTTGCCGAAATTGAACGAAGCCTACGGCGCCCTGGCGTATGACGATTGCAAGCCGCTGCTGGCCAAGTGGTTTGCGACAGTGGCGTCGACGCACTTTGACGTGCCGGCGGACTTGCAGGAACAGGTGGATCCGATCGTTGCGTGGGTGCTCGAGGAGGATCAGCGACGACAGAACCAGGTTGAGTTCGAGGAGGCATGCAACACGCTTGAGCAGGCGATCGACACCGATCGTCCGACGCCGATGTTGGAGGCCGCCTATCAGGCGGTTGTCCGAATGCACCTGGATATACCCCATGAGTTGGACACGCGGTATCGCCAGCGCCTGATGGCTCGGGCGACGTCGGCCAGGCACCGGCGGCTCTTGCGATACAGCGGGATCGCTGCGGGATTTCTGCTGGTGGCGGGAATCTTCGCATGGTTCGCGTACCAGAGCATCCTGTCCCGCGAAGTTGACGATGCGCGGAAGGTGATGGCGTCGGCCTTGGTGGATGTGCAGGCGGGTGCGGTGGAAAAGGGGGAGAAGGTACGCGCCCAGCTTGTGACGGATCATCCCCGCATCCTGCGAAACGCCGGGATGGCGAAGGTGTTGACCGATTTTGACAATGCCGTCACCGCCGAAAAGCAGCGGGCGGGTGAGTTTGAAAAGCATATGAAAGCGGCAGTGGCGGCGGGAGTGATGAGCCCCGACGAGGAGCAGCTCAAGGCGGCCGTCGATCTGCAAAAAACACCCGCCGAAATCGCGCAGGTGCTGGAATTTAAAACTAAGATCATTTCAGCCCGCCGACAAAGCCAACAGGAACGTGATGATCAATTTGCGGCCGATGGATCAGCGCTGAGCGCGGACATGGCCAAACAATTGACACCAGCGCTCATGGAGTCGAAGCCGGATGAATATCTCGGCAATATGAATGAGCTGTCCAAGCGCGTCAACGAATTGCGCGGGCGGGCGGGCATCAGCGACGGGCTTCGACAGGCGCAACTGGCGTCACTGTCGGCGGTGTTGGAACATGGGAGGCAGGACCTGGCGGCGCAAGGTGCTCAACGCGCCGCGATGAAGAATATTCAAGCGTTCAGCTCCGACGCCAAGGCCTACGCCCTGGCGCTGAACCAATACATCACCAGCGTGCCATATGATGCCCGCGCGACAATGTTCAAGCGCGCCTTGGAACAACAGCCGGCCAACGAAAGCGTGGAAGCCTGGGCGGCACTCGTTCGCGGCTGGTCATTCAAGATGATGCCCGCAACGTATGATGAGGCCAAGGCACGGGCCGTGCTGGTGCAGCAATATCTGGATCAAAATGGAGCGACGCCTTTGCGGGGCGCTGTGCAGGCGTACCTGGACTACCTCGAAACAGGGCTGCAAGTCGCCGCGGCTGACGGTCCATGGAAAGGCACTTTAAGGAAGCTGCTGGACAACCCGCTCGTGGGAAAACTCAACTGCCTGGAGACGACCGACGGCCAGGTTTACTACGTCATGTTCAAGGAAGACGTGACCGAGACAGACGCCTTCAGGCGTTATCAATCCTTTGAAGCCATCACCCAGCCGGATATCACCCGGCCGGCCCTTATGTCCCTGACAGGCATTCAATTCAAGTCTCCCATTCCAACGCCGAGCCCTCAGGCGGTGTTCGCCGCGCGGGCGGGCAAGCGGCTGGCTGCCTTTGACTACGACAACTGGGATACGGTTGGATTGGATCTACTCGAGGATTTCCTCGCCCGTCCGAAGTTTGACGTGGTCCTTCGAGCGGTGATTCTGCAATACCTCCTGCAATTGGAGCAGCCCGTCGCGGTATGGAGCGGTCAGGACAAGTTCGCCAAATCCACCAAAGCGCTGGAGGCCGAGGACATCGGCAATCTGCAATGGCTTGATCCATCGGTCAAACTTCCCCCGGAAACCGCTCAAAAATTGATAACGGCAATTAAGGATGTGGACTACCTGAAAATCGCACGGACCAAAATCATCGCCCGTCGCGATGCGGTGTTTCAAGCGGCGACGCTTTCCGTCACTGCCGAAGGCATATTGCTCAAAGGCGCCGATGGTTTTGACGTGACCGTTCAGCCCACGGCTGCGGGACAGAGCGTCTGGGGGATTGGAACCGACAAAAAGCTGATCAACATCGGATCATCAACGGACAAGGGATGGTCGCTGGACCCGGCCAAGGCGGCGTCCATCCCTGAAGGCTCGCTGGTGTTCATCGTTGCCGGACAAAAACCATAGAACGATAACTCAAGGCCAAAGCCGAAGCGCAGGCCGGGACATTCCTTCAACAACAACGGACGAGACTCATGGCGGATGACACTTTTTACATGCGTGTACGGGGAAAAGTGAGCGGACCTTTCGATATCCCCACACTGCAAAAGCTGGTGCGACGGGGTGCGCTCTCGCGTATCCACGAAGTCTCTGGGGATCGCATCACCTGGACACATGCGGGGGAATATGAGGATTTATTCCCATCGACCGTCCATGTGCCGCACGCACGGCCACAGCAGGCGGAGGAAGAGCCCATCGAGCTAAGCCTCGAGCACACCCAAACCGCACCCTCCCCTCCTCCTTCGGGGACTGGTCAGGCACTCTATTTTTACACACAGCGCGGCTCGACCGTCGGGCCGGTGCCGATGCCCGTGCTCCGCACCCTGGTGGAAAACGGAACGCTGCGGATGACCGATCTGGTCTGGCGGGAAAACGCCGAAACCGGCGCGCCGGCCGGACAGATGCCGGCCCTCGCCCCTCTCTTTGGCGCGTCGCCGCCCGCCTACGCCTCACCCGGGCGATTTGCAGATGATGCAACCCCAGAGCAAACCCTGCGAGCAATGACAGCCGCCACCGGCCAATCGCGCATCGCCGGCATCGCAACCGGTGTGATGCTCCTTCTGCTCCTTAACCTTCCCTGGCTCGTGGTCAACAAGCAAGCCATCTATTGGTGGGACTTGTTTCGAACACGCGAAGGTCAGGCGTGGGGATCATTCACGATGTACCTGGTGCTGATGGGAATCACTCTGTGCATTGTGGCGCCGCTTGCCACCGGCCTAGCCAGGAGCATCGTGTACCTAAGCCTCATCGTCGCAGGCTGGATTTTCCTCTCCGTCATCCTCATGAGCGTCGGCGCGAGCCCGGCCGCCATGTCGGCGTTGCTCATCCCGATGTCGCTGGCAATGCTGTTGGGCGTTTGCCAGTTCCGCGGCACCGCCCCGCACTCCTCGTCGGCGCGCATTTGCATGGGAATCACCAGCGGCATCATCGTGCTCGCGATGCTGTGGGGGATCATTGGTTCGCTCCTCGACAACGGCGCGTGGACCGCGATGCCAGGCGGTGTCGCCTTTGGCGTGATCGTGGCTTATCTGGGGCTTTTTTCAGGGCTGGCCGCCGGAGTCATGGGCCTCATCTCCCTCAAACCGATCTTCAGCCATTCGCTCAACCTGGCGACTAAGATCACCGCGTTGTGCGCCTTGGTGCTACCCGGGATCGGCATCTTTATCATCATGGCTTCCGTCGCCCAATCATTTCTCCCGTTTGGAGCGGGCGGAACGGACATTGCCGCGCTCGAGGCCCATGAAATGACGTGGGTCATCACGCTGGTCACCGCTCGTGCGCTCCTGGTCGGCTACGGGTGCCTGGCGATTGTGATTGTGGGCATTCGCGAGTTGTTCACCGCGGCCCATGCCCGCGCGATTGCGCGGGCATAATCATCTCAATGCTCATTGCTCAAAGACATGCGCGGCACGCGTAAGGACGATGTCATTGCCATCATGCGGACTCCAGTTGACGGAGAATCCCTTGTCCCACGCCCATTGCCGCAGGGCGCGAAACGCCGGGTAGCCATCGGCGTCCAAGGCAATCATCAGGACGGTGTCCCGCGGGATCGCCGAGGCAATTTCGGAAGGGACAGGAGCAGTCCCCTTCACCATTGCCGAAACGGACGTTCCGGCCGCATCGGCACGCCTTGTGAAGCGGGTGGATTCGGCGCCAACCATCAGGCTGCCGTAATCATCGGACTCGATGCACCACACCCGGTCGCCGGAGACTTCCACCCACAGCGTGCGGTTGCGGTGGACCTCGCGAAGATGAGGCGTGTAATACCGCACGCGCTGCGTGTTCGCCTCTGCCTTTCGCTTCTCCTCGGCCGTGCGGGCGACCAGCGCCGCCGTCCGCTCATCCAATTGCTTCGTTTCATTCTCAACGGCATCGACCGAAGGATCCGCGACCGGCTGCCCGCTCATCCGCGACAGGGTCATGTCGAACGACTCCCTCCGCGCGATCGCGCTCGCGGCTGCGTAATCCAGCTTCGCCTTCTCCTCATCCATCGCGCGAATCTGCGAGCGGACGGCATCGGCGGCGGCGCCCGGGTTGGCGAAATCCCGCGCCCGGCGGCTGAGGATCGCCTCGGCGCGCTGTCGTCGCGCCGCCGCCAGGTCCGCAGCCGTTTTCGCCTGCTTCAGTTGATGTTCGGCATCGCTCAATTTCGCGGCGCGCTGACTGCTGGCCGAGCCCCCGCCGCTGACCACCACGATGCTCAAAATGAAAATGAGCAGTCCGATGACGCACGCGAGGATGTCGAGGAACGAGAAGTTGAACAATTCCACTTCCCGGCTTCGTCTGGATCGTGATCCCATTGCAAGTGCCTCGCGGAGTCAGGGTGTCGTCTTTCTGAATGTCCAGGCGGCGTCGGCCGGCTCATATCCAAACGGCGTTCCCGACGGCAATTCCGCCCTCGCCGCTTCGTAGGTCTCCGCGCCATCCGGACGAACCCAAAACAGAACCAGCGGATCATTGAGTCGCCGCTGCGCCGCGGCGATCTGCTGGAACGCCGATCGCGCGCTTGCCAATTCCTTCACGCCGGTCCGACCGACTTCCGCCAGCTTCCCGCCATTTTCTTTGAGCAGGATGACCTGGTTGGCGTGACAATCCACATGGAGAACCTGAAAAGCCTGCCCGCCCTCGCCGGGGCGTTGAACGCGCATGAGCACAACCGGTTGATCCTGCGGCGTCATCGCCGCATCCAGCGCCGCCTGGGCGCGATTATTGCGCTCATGGGCCGCGACGAGATCGGCGCGGGCCGTTTCCAAATTGGACGCCGCCGAACGATCCCGCGCCAGGCGGGCTTCATTCAACCGGGCCTGTGCCTCCGCCTCCTGATGCGCGGCATTTTCATAGGCGTGCCTGGCCGCATCGCGCGCCGCTTCGGCGATGTCGCGCTGCGGGGAGAGGTCCGGCTGGTCGGGGACGATCACCCGGCCCAGCTCCGCCTCCAATCCCGCGGCGATCCGTGCATCCCGTGCGGCGGCTTCCTGCAACGTAGCCGCTTCACCAGCCTTGCGATCGACGATCGCGCTGATGTCGGCGACCGGACTCCCCGACTGAAGGATGAACACCATCACCATGATGAAGATGAGCAGACCGATGGTGCACGCCAGGATGTCCAGGAAGGAAAAGTTGAAGATCTCCACCTGTCGGGAACGTAATCGACGGCTCATGGGATACTCCCCGCGCAGCGCGCACCTTAGCGTGACACATGAGCGGCCGCGTCGATTGTCGCCGGATCGGCCAACGACGACGCCGTCCACCCGTTGCCCGATGCCCGCATCTCCCGCCACTCCCGCGTCATGTCCCGCAACGCCGCCGCCAAATCCGTCATTGCCTGATTGGCCACGCCCGACGCCGACACGCTGACCTTGTGCAGCAGGTTTTCCATGCAGTAATCATCAATGGCGGCCAGGAGCCGATCCTCATGGCGCTGCACCCACGACATGACGAGCATGAGGACGAGGCTCATGCACAAGGCGATCATCGTCGTCTCAAACGCCTGCCCCAGCCCGTAGGTGACGCCCTTGAGGGATTCACGCAGCCCCTCCAGATCGGAGGCGTTCTGGATCAATGAACTGAACGATTGCACCCCGTTGCTGATCCCCAACACCGTCCCGACAAAGCCCAGCACCGGAATCGCCCAGATGATGAACTTCGGCGCGGCATAACTCGACTCCATCGCGTTCTCATCGGCCTCGGCGCGATACCGCAGCAGATCGTCCAGCTTTTCGGCCGTCCCCAGTTGGTGCAATCGCAGCATCGCCTGACGAATGCGCGTGACCAGGAGAAGCGATCGTTGCCGCCGCGTCAGCCGTGCGATTCGATCCAGGATTCGCCGCGTATCGCTCACCTCGATCCGCGCATCCAATGCCTCGGGCAGAAGCTGCAGCGCGAATGCCGCCTGCTGGCGGCGCATCATGGGAAGCTTCAACAGCAAAATCGCCAGCGCGCAAAAAAACAGGTACACGCAGACATACGGCACCCACCCATGCCCCATGAACAGATGCGCGCCCCGCGTGTCGCGCATCAATAGAAACGGCCCCAACCCATAAAACACCGCGCTCAGCAGCGCCGCCAGGAGCAGCGACAGCGGAAGGCTGGGGTGCAATCCTCCCGCCCCCCATCGAGGCGGGCGGCCTTCCTCAAGCCGACAACGTGGACATTTCCCCACCTCGCCATCCTGCGGCGAGAGAATCACACCACACAGCGCACAGGCAATGTTGCTCATACTGTTTTCCCATGGGAAATGTATCCCAACTCGATTCGAATGCTCCCTGACTTGGCAGAATGAAAGCTGAACATGTACCGACGGACGGCCCTCAACGGCACACTATACCCTGAAACGCATAGCCGCCCAACATATTTTTGCATTGTTTCTGGGAAGGGGTGTAGCGCGCCATCCGGGTAGATTTTGTATAATCGTTGTTTTAGAAACCGTGCGAGAAGCCTGGCTTTCATGTTGCATGGCACGGGCACCTTACCCATCGGACCTTACCGACCAGCAGTGGGCAATCATCGCGCCCTTGATCCCACCGGCCGTGATTGGGGCCGGTGGCTTCCAACAGCTTGAGGGTGTCCGTACTGGGACAGGTGATGGTTAGAAAGTCGGTGGCCGCCGCCTGGGTTGCGCCAGCCTTGTTGATGTTGACCAACTCAATGGCGGTTCCCTTGAGACGGCGGTTCCTGAACTCTTCGCGTAGCTTCAATCCCAGCATTCCGGCTTCCTTGTCAATCAAATGAGGAAGATCACTTGCCCGTCCAACGCAAAATCACTTCGTAAAAAGCCATCAAACACATGCGGTTGCGCCATCATCTGCATCTGAACCACCACGACACCACATTCCTCACGTCGTAGCGATGACGCGGCGTCAAGTCTGAGCGGCTGATCCGCAAGCACGCCAAACAGGCGCAACTGGACTTCTCAGCGGTTATTTCACAGTTGTGTACAACCGAGGTCAGCGACCCGGTTAATTGCTTCGACAGCGAAGTTGCGATCATCCCCTCCCGCCCGGCCCTCCAAGGGCCGGGCGGCTCCATTTCCCAAAGGACCAAATCCATGAATAAGAACAACCACAAACACAATCATCCGGACCCCCACACCGTGTGGCATATCCAACTCTCCCGCCTCGCGCACGGCGAGGCGATCGTCACTCCGACCAATGCCGCGCACCAACCCGCCTGCGAACCCTTTCCACTGCCGCCAATGCTACTGAGCAATTCGATCTGGCTGACCAGCCCGACGGAGGCGATGTGGGTTCGCTATTCGCGGTGCATGGCGGCGTGGCTGATTCTCGACTGCCGCCAGCGGTGCTGGGCTCCGCCAATCATTCCGCGCCAGCGCTGCGGGGCCGACGGCGTCTCGTGGCGGCTGAAATCGCAAGACCTGGCCGAGTTACCGTCGCACTTTTGCGTCGGCGGCTCGTTCCAGTCGCGCGTCGCTTCGGGGCTTGATGAGGCTTCATCGTGCGTGCCTCCTCTCGATGGCCTGCACTTTGTCCTGGGGATCATGCCGCAAGATCGCACGCTCTACACGTTCGGCCGCGCCGACGGCATATGCCAATGCATCGAGCCCACCGGCGTGGTGATCGACGATTGGCAAACCGCCCTCAATGTCCACAGCGATCGGATGGAGTTGCTCTGAGCCGGGCACGTCGCCTCATTGCTCATGCCCTCCTCCATCCCCACGACCATCCCAACACACTCAGCCTTGATTCTTGCTGAGACACACCCATTGAAAGGAGATAAGATCATGTCTCAAGAGATCGCGCACAACTCGACAAAACCCGCGGAATCGCCGCCAACTCCCGCGATGACGGCATTGATTGACTTCATCTTGGACGCATGGAACACGCGCCAACTTCCGCATGGGAGCATCGCCATGAATCACGCATTGACCACGGCACTCAATCTTCTCCGAGACGCGAAAACCACTCGACCATGGCCCCACAGCAAATCCGGCCAACGGATTCTTCGTGCGACGGCCAAAGCCGTTGAAGCGTTCCTGAACGAGCCGGGGCATCCCTTCACGCTCCGTGTCAAGGACATTGATTGGATACCCGCATCTCCCGAGGCCAAGCGTTGCGCCGGATCGTCGGATGAATGGTTTTACTGGCTCTTTTGGCCGATGCCCGGCGCGGGCGATCCAGAGCGCCGGGGCGTATGGAAAACCAGCCTGTTGCTCTTCGTCACCGCCCTGACCCGCTCGGGATGCGATGCGATCTCCGCCGCCATCCCCATTCCCACCGATCCGGTTCAGTCGTTGACCAGCGACAAAGTTAAAGAGGTCATCAAGCAGTTCGCTCCGCAGGTCTTGGACAATATGGCTTCGGCGTTCATGCCCTGTTTGTACGAAGCCGTCGAAGACCTGACCCACTTCGACTCCCAGGCTTCGCAACTCACCATCGACGCCCGCCACGCGTGCCTTGGCACCGAGAGGGTAAGACTGAGTAAGCTGCAGGCGCTTTATCTTGCAGCACTGATCGAGCGGGCTCCCGAGCCCGTGCCTCACCACCAGCTCCGCGCCATGGGTATCACCGCCCCGACCGATTTGAAGCACAAACTCCTCGCCAAACTCACCAGAGGTGGCATCGACGCCCACATCCTCACCCCGCCCCGCGCCAAGGCCGACAGTCTTGTCAGCGCACAAACAATTCCCGCATCGACTGCCTCCTCTCGCCATCCCAATCCCTGAAAACGGCAATTTGAGCAATCGCGATTGCCGTTTTTGAGGGTTTCAGGCAATCAACAATGGGTCAATCCCGCCGGATGAGCGGGGTGGTGACCCATGAAGCTGACCTCCGCTGAAATCTCCGACGCCTTCGCCGACACCGAGTCGGCCAGGCGTTTTCCACCCATTCTCAGTGAGGCTCAGGCAGCCGAGCTGCTCCATGTCGCACCCAAAACACTGGGCAACTGGCGACGGAGCGGCCGGCTTGAAGACACCTATTCAGCCCGCGGGAAGACCATTCTCTATTTCCGTGACCGGCTGGTTCGCAAACATTTTTCCCCAACCCCCGACTGGACCCCATAATGACAAACAACGACACCTTCATCGCAGGTGACAACATCCGCGTCACGCGTCGCGGCAAACGCGGCGTGTTCACCGCCGATTTCAATCATGGTGCCTTGCACCGGCGGAGAAGCCTCAAAACAACCAACCGTAAGGAGGCCGAGCGACGGGCATGGGCGCTCCACGAAAAACTTCGCGCCGGCACATGCCAGGCCCCGATCAAATCGGTTCCCCTGGATGTGGGCTTGCGGCTTTACATGGAGTACCTCCGCGCTGAAGACCGATCGCCCAAGACACTCGTCAAATACAAGGGTGAATTGCGCCGAGTCGTCGCCTTCATGACTTCCAAACATGTATCGACTCCGGATCAGATCACGCCACTGCTTTACGACGAGTACCGCACCTTTCGCAAAGATCATGACAACCTCGCGGCATACACGGCATGGAATCTGGCCATTGTCGCCAAACAATGGCTGCGCTTCCTGCTTGGCCGCAAGGCCATCGCCGTCAACCCGCTGGGCGACCTGTCCCTCCGCAAACCACGCCGAAACCGGCATCCCGCGACGACCAGCGAGCAAGTGAGCGCCATTCTCCGGCAGTTGTTCGGCTCCTACTATGCGCTCGTCGCCACACTGGCGTTCACGGGCATGCGCCTGGGCGAGGCGCTGCAGCTTCGCGTCGAACACATCTCACTGGCGGGGGGCATCATCAGCCTCACGCCCGATATGAAGTTGAAAACCGAAAACGCGAGCAGAAAGATCCCGATCCATCCGCGGCTGGCGGCAATCCTTTCCGCCATCATCGCCGGCCGAACCAGCGGCGTGGTCTTCCAAAACTCACGAGGCAAGCCTTGGGATCCGCGAAGAGTGAACGTGCTGTTCAAGCAAGTCGCCGGCCAACTCGGATACACCGTGGGCCGCAAGACACTGGGCTTGACCGTTCACTCGCTTCGCCGCTTCTTCAAAACGACGGCACTGGACGCTGGCGTTCCCGCCCCCTTGGCCAACCGATGGATGGGCCACGCAGATCACTCCATCGACTTTCACTACTACGATCCCCAAAAGCAGCAACAGTGGATGGAGCGCCTGCCCTTCGGCAACGCCTCGGCCGACGACCTGCGGCACATTCAAGAGTGATCAAAAGTCCCCGACGCCATCGACCAGGCTGCAATGTCGATGTCCGCCGGCGACTCAATGGTTAGATCGTTGTTCTATTGCAGCATATGGAGACCCGCCCATGTCCGCGTGCCAACTTCTTCTCAGCTTCGTCCTTGCCGCCGTGATGTCCCCAACCACCCAATCGGCCCCGCCCCCGGCCGACCTGCGGGACAAATCAGGGACAACAACGGATTCAACCTCGAATGTAATTGGCCAGGCGAGATGAGACGGGATTACTTGAGATTTGGTGGGACGGGGACGAGGGGTTTGCGTCGGCGGGTGTGGGGTGATCTGGACTTTTGGCGAGGTACGCGCGGTGGACCTGTTTTGCGCGTACCTCGGGTGGTTTCGGGGGCTACTTGAGACGGGCGCGTATCTTGGGACCCGCGTGGCGCGTTGGAATCGACGATTGCAAGGTACGCGCTACGCGCGAATCTTGGGCTATTTGAGACGAGGGTTTTGCGGAAGATTGCCATCCGTGCGAGGGTGGGCCGGCCGCGGTGATTGAATGGGATGGGCGGCGAGGCGAAGCGACGGAGGCTGGGGGCGGTCTGAAACGGGGTCGGGGGGATGAAGGCGGCGGACGGCGGCCTTGTCTGGGAGCGGTCGGTGACGCGGGGCGGCGACGGCGGACGGCGGCCTTGCCTGGGAGGCGTCGGTGACGCGGGGCGGGGGGATGAGCGCGGCGGACGGCGGGCCTGCCTGGGCGGGCCCGGCGGCGGGGGACGGGCGGAGAGCGCGGAGGAGTTGCAGA
>CAYTAP010000011.1:19185-32917 GCA_964435775.1 uncultured Tepidisphaeraceae bacterium | reverse complement strand
GGGGGGGGGGGTGGCGGGGGGGGGAGGGGGGGCCGGCGGGGGGGGCCCGGGGGGCGGGGGGTGGGGGGGGGGCGGCGGCGATGCGGAGGCCGAGGGCGGGGAGGAGGTGCTGGAGCTTGTGGCTGCCCATGCTCTTGCGGCGGCTCAAATAGTCACAGACGTGGACGCGGGAGACCCGGCCCTCCAGTCGCTTGGCGACCTGGTTGGGGTTGAGGCCGAGGGCCTCCATGCGGCGGATGCACTGCTCCTGGATCTCATCAGTCATTGTCGCCCCTGGCCAGTTGCGTCAGCGCCGCCGCGCGGCTCGTGGTGCTGTTGGTCAGCCCCATCGCGGCCATTCGCGCCCGCACCTCGTCCACCGTGGCGTTGACGCGGATCGTCTTGTGCCCCTCCAGCGCCAAGCGGCGCTCGATCTCGTAAAGCCGCGCCATGTACGCGGCGTGGTCAATCGTCTCGCCGGTCAACTCCTGCCACATCCCTCATCCGTCATCCCTCCCCCTCTATATCTATAGTATCACCAGGCGATGGACCTGGGCGGTGCAGCCGGTGGCGGGGTTGCGGCGGCGCTCGCCGGTGGGCTCGATGTGGCCGTCCCGCGTGAGCTCGGTCAGTCGGCCGCTGATTTGATGGGGGGCGCAATGGAGCGTCGAAGCGAGTTCGAAAAGGGTTTGGGGGCGCGATCTAAGGGCGTCCAGAATCTGATGGTAACGCTCATGCGCGTGCCTCGCGGCGACGCGGCCGGCCTGGTCGCTCGTGGACTCCTCCCGCTTTGGCGCGTGGCGCGCGAGGAGGTCGAAAAGGGAATCACCGGCCGCCTGTGGCGCCTGGCGTCGCATCATCGGGTCGTCGTGTGTGGTCGGCATCCTTGCCTCCATTGTCAGTCATCAGTCGTCAGTCATCAGTGGCCAGTGGTCTGTCCGCCGCCTCCATGCACGCGCTGCAAAGATCATCCTCGACCCAGGAGCATGGATGGCCGGTGCGCTCGATGCAGCCACTGCAATCGTCGTCGGTGCATCCGCATATCCGGCAGACGCCGGGAGTGGGCGCAGGGCGATGTCGCCTGGTTGCGTTTCGTCTTTTGCGATTTTGGGGTGTGTTTGTGAATGTCATCTCATCAGTCCTCGTCGATCATTTCGGCCGTGGCGGCGCAGTGCTTACATACGAATCGCGGCTCGTAGTCATCGCGGTCCTCGTCCTCTTCCGCCGGCGTCTCGATGATCCAGTGGTGATCTCCATCGCAATCGTCGCAGATGTGAGGGCATGCGGCGGGGCCGTCGATTTTTCCGGGGCGGAATCCGCAATCTTCGTGGCTCATTTTGGCTCCTTTGTTTCCGTCGATTCCTGCGCCTCTTTGAGCGCGTAGTACTCCGACAATTTCAGGGGGATCGCGCCGTCGGGCGGCGACAAATTCTCGTGCTGGCTGATGATGTACTGATCGCCCACTCGCTGGATGTTCCCGTAGTACATCGTGGCACTGCGGTTGTCGATGAATGACCTCGCCACCAGATCGTCCTGGTACCAGGCGAGCGATTGCATCTCCTTCGCCATCGCCTTGCCCGCCTTCGTGTTTTTCCTCGGCCGATACCAGTCGTCCGGTGCGGTGAATCTGCCTGACTTTCCGTAATTCCGCCACGCCGGTCCGGGCGGCGTGGAGAACACCGCACCGATGATGGCGTTGTTGCGATCCAATGTAATCAGATTGGTCGCGCCGATCTTTTTGCAAAACTCATCTCGATGCACATTGCATAACTTTCTCTGCGCGATGATCGAATTCACCTGCGCGAGTGAGTCGCCGGCGGCGATGTAGTAGGCTCGTTTGTCGTCAGCCATTTTTTGGCGTTCCTTTCAATCAATGGTCCGCGGTGCGGACCCTACATGGATCATGCCACCTTGTTGCCGCGCCAGCGGCGGCGGATTTGCCTTGCGCGGCGATGGTCGAGGATCGTCGTCGTGATCCACACGATGTGCGACGCGAGCGCGTAGCCGACGCAGTACCAGGTCAAAACAGTTGTCATGGGGAGGCTCCTTTCGGGTCATGGTCCGCGGGGCGGACCCTACGAAAACTGCCCAATCACGGGCGGGGCGCCCGTGCTACGATCCTCCTGTGATGGATCGGGTGATCTTTTTCATGCGCTGCTTGACCTGCGCCTGCACCTGGTCGCCCTGCATCAGGCGGCGGGCGGCGGGGCTATTGACGCCGACGCGGGCCATCGCGCGGCTGCTCTGGTCGGGACGGCCCTCGGCGAGCTGCTGTTTGGTCGCCAGATCGACCACGATCGGGGCGGTGCTCTTGGAGCAATTCGGGTGGAACGGGGGGCCGTCGATGCTGGCGATGCTTGGATATTTTCCATCTGATTTTCCCAGACAATAGATTTTCCCCAGGTACGCGGTGCAGGGCCACTGGGTGCGATTGCCGATGATCACGACGTGGCGGATGCCGACCGAATCGAGCCGCTCGTGGCGGGCGATGACCGATGCCTCACGGAGGCGGGTGCGGGCCACCATGCCCGCGTAGTCTCGCGTCTGGTACTCCATCGTTCCGCCGCCCTTGGTCGGGATCGTCAGTCGCTCCCCGTGGATCGCCTGGAGCGATTGGGTGATCTCGCGCACCACGTCGCGCGGCTTCCCCGCGATCATACCGCGCGACATGATCTCGTTGACCTCGCGGACCGTGAGACCGTTGTCGGCCATCGTGCGCAGCGTGCGGCCGATGCTCTCTTGCGTGGCGTCGATCGCGCGGGACAGATCGGCGACGGTGTCGCGGGCGAGGACGCGGACCGAATCAAAATTGACGACGGCGAAATGCGGATCGATCCCCTGCCCGGGCGGCGTCCACCCGGCGCGGCTCAACTGGCGAAGCTGGCGGAGGGCGTCGGCATTGCCCCTGGCGGCGGACGCGGAGACCGCCTGGCCGCCCCACTGGGCGACAAGCCGCTTGAGCGCGTCGAGCTCGCGGGTGATCTGGGCGTGGATCGACGCGTAGCGCTGGCGGTTCCATTCGCGGCCGGCATCACTTCCGCCCGGCGGATTTTCCACGAGCTTCCGGACGCGGGCGAGGGCGCCCGTCAGCATCTCCTGGAGCTGGCGGATGAGGATCGGGTTGGGGGCGTCTGGGGTCATGGGTCAATCAACAGGCGGCAGGTATTAGCAGCAGGTAGTGGTCCGGTCGCTTACGCTCGCGGCTCGTTTCATTCCAGGGCTTCCTTCATTTGCTTCACGACATATTCGGAGAATTTCCCGGCGTTTTCGCGCAGGGGGATTTCGAGATACTTCGCTTGTCCGTTGGTGTGGACGTAATCGAGCCGCTCGTGCTGGACGGCGGCGTACTCGACGTTGAACCCGGCGACGACGGTGATCACGTCGTCATGGACCTCGGCCGGCTCGACGGTGGCGCTGTCTCGCAGCGCGCCGGAGTGGCCGGTGTAGCGCGGATTTTTGATCATCGGGCGCACGGTGATCTGTTTGCCTTTTTTGTTGACACCCTGCGTCACCTGGTGGCCGGGCACATAAGCGTTGCTCGGCGACTGCGGGGCGAGCTGCTGGGCCTGGCCAATGACGTGTTCGGCGAACTGCGTCGCGGCACGCAGGCCGGCGTCGCGCACGCGGGTGTGCAGCTCGCTTCCGGGTTCGAGACTTTTGAGCAGCGCGGTGATGTCCATTTCATTTGGCATGGGCTCAATAAGGATGAAGGATGAGAAGATTCACCGCCGAGACGCGAAGGACGCGGAGGGGGCCAGTGAACTTCGGTGACGTCGTGATAGTTGATCGTGATCATGAGTGTTCCTTTCTGGTCATGGTCCGCACGGGGTGCGGACCCTACATGGATTCTCCGTGGTCTCCGTGGTGAACTCTTGCCCCGGCGTCCTTGAGCATCTCGATCAAATGATGCGCTTCGTGGGGGGCGAGGCGCTCAACCTGGTCGGTGCGCGCCTGGGAGAAACGCCGCACCAGGGCGGGGAGGGGATACTCGACGAGCGGCGCGAGACGGCGGATTTCGTACACCTGGCGGCTGCTGGCTAATCTTTGCCGCCGTGCGACGAGGTCGCGCCAGTGGTGGTCGTGTTTGTCGTCGCGGAAACCCATCGACTCGAGCACGGCAAGCACGTCCTCGAAGCCGACCTGGTCGAGGGATTTGCCGCTGACGCGGCCGGCGGCATCGGGCTTGGCGCGGCCGACGTTGCGCAGCAGAAGACGGTAGGCGCCCTCGTCGAAAGCGCCGTGACTCGCCCGCTCGACCTGGCGGCGGGCGATGGCGAGAAGGCGAAGTTGGTTGGCGCTTAGCGGCATGGGGTTCATCCGTCGGCAGTGGGCAGTAGGCAGTAGGTGCTCGAGTTTCCGCGCGTGCCGTGGCCGGAGGCCGTGGCCGGCTGCTCGTTGCCTCTGGTCAGTGGGGGCTGGACGGGCAACTCGGTCTGGGACTGGGATGCCGAGAGCAATGCGGCCGTCGTGCCGCAACGAGTCAAGATCGCGGTGGTGCACCAGGCCAACTGGTGCCTGGACCCGGCGC
Organism: uncultured Tepidisphaeraceae bacterium; assembly: GCA_964435775.1. GTDB lineage: Bacteria > Planctomycetota > Phycisphaerae > Tepidisphaerales > Tepidisphaeraceae > CAYTAP01. The sequence goes on along the minus strand of CAYTAP010000011.1, from coordinate 28,410 downwards.
GGGCCGAGGCGCTGGGGCGGATGCAATCGGGGCTCGCGAGCCAGAGCGTGGGGGGATTGTCCGAGAGCTACCAGAGCGGCGAGGCGGCCGGCGGAAGCGCGGGGTGGCGGATGCTCTGTCCGCAGGCGCGGATGCTGCTCGAGCGGTATCGTCTGCGGAGCGGGAGACTGGTGTGATGGGAGAGGGCGGAAGGATGAAGGATGAGGGATGAATAAGAGAGGCACGCGGAGGCGCGGAGAAAAAAGTGACGAGTGAAGGCGTGATGAGTGAGAAGAAAAACAAACATGGGCGGGCCGCCCATGCCACGGCGGAGTTCTCCGTGGCCTCCGTGATCTCCGTGGTGAACTGATTTTGGGTTTTGATCGATGATTACGAACGCGACCATTCTCCGGATCGACACGCCGTCGGCGCCCAATGCGGCGGGGGTTCGGACGCTCGTCGAAGGACCCGCGATCAGCGTTCGAGCGGCCTTGACGATGCCGACGGTCCTGCAACTGCGGACGCTGGGACTCAGCGGCACGGCGGTGACGGGGGCGCTGTATGTGCTCAAGAGTGCGACCGCGACGGCGTTCGCTACGGGGCAGATGATCACGGTCTTGAGCAACGTCCTGGTCGAGGGATGCAAGTTCCTGGGCACGTCGCTGGAGATCAACGCCGGAAGCGGCGACATCACGGCGCGGGACTGCTCCTTCGCCATCGACTTCCCGGACCCGAACGCCGGCGTCGGGGCGTGCATCAACCTGCAAGGCCAGGACAACAGCCACGGGTGGCGGCGGGCCATTCGCGGCGTGATGATCGAGTCGTGCAAGGCGGTCACCACGACGCGGATGGCGAGATTCATGGCGATCCGGGGACCGCTCGCCGAGGGGGTCGTCCTTCGCGGCAACGTCTTCACCGCGCCGAATATGGTGACGGGCGGGCACGGGGTGTCGATCCTCAGCGCGCCTTCGCCGGAGGCGATTAAGGAGAGCACGGGCAATGTCTGGCCGGACGCCAGGGCGGATGGATGGGCGAATGGGGGCGTCTTCAACCTGGGGCCGGATGGGACGGGGACGGGGCATGGGTTTTGGAGCAAGGCGATGTGGATGAAATTGCCGGGGGTGAGCGGCGACACATTCAGATGAGGATTCACCGCGGAGACGCGGAGATCGCGGAGAGAAAAAGAGAACCACCAAGGCACGAAGACACAAAGGAGTCAATTATGAGCGAGACGGTAAAACAGAATGCGGGATCCACCACGGCGAACACGGAGGGCACGGAGACAATCAAAAATCAAAAATCGAAAATCGAAAATCCATCGATGCGGTCGATCACGCTGATCCGCACCTGTGCGGGGGCGGGGTGGTCGCACCGGGCGGGCGAGACGGTGAGCGTGCCGGAGGAACGGGCGGCAATGCTCATCCGGATGGGGAATGCGCGGGAAGGATGAGGGATGAAGGATGAAGGATGAGAAGAGCGGTCCACGAATGAACACGAGGAACCCGAGAAACAAACATGGGCGAGACGCCCATGCCACGGCGGAGTTCCTTACTGCCCACTGCCGACCGCCGACTGACGACTGATGATCCACGACCCCAACAACTTCCTGATCTCCCTGGCGGCGGCGATGGCAGCGGCGGCGGGGGTCGAGCTGACCGGCACGCCTCGGGGGCTATGGGTCCATGAGGCGGACGAGGCGGCGGCGGCGGCGGTGTACACCGTGCTGCGGATCTACGGAGGAGCGGAGACGGCGTCGTTTTCGGGGCATCGGCGGGGGAGCTTGTCCATCCAACGCGACACGCGGGGGATGGATGCCCAGGCGGTCCTCGCGGGGGCGACGGCGCTGCACGAGACGCTGCTCGACGCCGAGCAGCGGCCGCGGATGCACTGGACGATCGCCGGCAAGAGGTTTGCGGGGGACGGAACGATCGAGGCGGACCCGGATGGGAATTGGACGATCCGGCAGGTGCGGCTGGTCGCCCTGCCGGGGATCGTGGGACGCGACGAAGCGGGGCGATGGATCGCCTCGGCGAACATGGATGTGGAGTATGACCGGGAATAAGGATGAAGTCGGAAGGATGAAGGATGAGAAGAAGATTCACCACGGAGGACACGAAGAGCACGGAGCGTTTCCGCGTTCATCCTTCATCCTTCATCCTTCATCCTTCGCTTGAACAAGGAGATTGACGATGGCTCAAAACAAGTACGCGCTGGCGTTCGGAACGACCCTCGGATATGCGGTGACGCCGGTGGTCGGCGCCTACACGCTGCTGGCGGGAATCGACTCGATCGGCGGGATGCCGACCCTCACGTTCGACGAGACGGAGATCACCCGCATCGATCAGGCGGGCATCATTAAGCAGTTCGCGTCCACCCTGGCGGACCCGGGCACGCTGGATTTCGTCATCGGCTTCGACAAGGCGCAGGTGGCGACGGTGCTCGGGATGGCCGGCGCGCTCAAGGGATGGCAGATCACCTTCTCCGAGGGGTCAACCCTCACGTTTGATGGGTGGATCAAGCAGTTCGGAAACCAATCCGAAAGCGCCAACGGCGAGATGCTCGTCCACACGATCGTGCGCGTCACGGGCGGTCTGACATTCACGGCAGCGACATAGGCGGCGAAGAATGGGAAGAATCTCGCGCGAAGGCGCAGAGGCGCGAAGGAAAGAAAAATGCTTTGTGTCTTTGTGGCTTTGAGTCTTTGTGGCGCATTTTATTTTTGAAAAGGACAAGCGATGACCAAAAAACAATTGACTGAATCGAAGATCGTCGAGCGGGAGATCCCGGAGGTGGGGAAGATTTACCTGCGGCTCCTCACCGCCGGCGAGGTGTTTGAGTTGGGGAAGGACAAGGGCTCCGCGCGGGAGGAGACGCTGTCGCGGATCGCCTCGTGCGTCTGCGACGGCGACGGGGCGGCGCTCTTCGGTTCCGCCGATGAGGTGGCGGGGATGGCGTGGACCAGCGTCACCGCCATCAGCAAGGCGATCCTCGCGGTCAACGGACTGGATGGGAGTGCCAAAAAAAACTCTCCTGCTCCATCTGGCTCCGAGTGATGTGCCAGGTGGGGCATCGGCTCGGCAAGAGCCTGGACGAGGTGCGGGCGATGCCGGCGGGGGATGTGAGCATCTGGGCGGCGTACTTCAAGAGCGGCGAGGCGGACGAACGGGCGGACTGGCGGGCGGCGATGGTGGCGAGCGTGATCGTGGCGAGCAGGACGGGGAAGTTTCCCAGGATCGCGGATTTTATGCCGGTGAAATCAGTGGGCGGTGGGAGGTCGCAAGCTGGAAGTGGGAAGCCGCGGATCACGGATCCGAAGGAGATGGCCGAGATGATGCGTGCGTGGTGCAAGGCGAGCGGGGGGAGGATTGTGGGTAAGGATGAGGGATGAAGGATGAAGGATGAGTAAGAGTGGGAAGTGAGATATGAAAACAATCGTGCATTTACTTCCGGCTTCCCACTTGCAACTTCCCACTGACAACTGACAACGGACGAATAGACATGGCATTTGTGGCCGGTTCCATCACGACGAAGATCACGGCGGACGAGCAGCCGTTCGTCAAGGCGACGCGCGCGGTGGAGGCGGAGGCGGCGCAGATGAAAACGGCCGTCAACCGGTCGCTCGACCAGATGAAAGCGCCGGCGAAGGCGGCGGCGAAGGAGGTGGACACGCTCCGCGAGCGCCTCGAGGCGGCAAACAAGGGATTTTTGGGCCAGGAGGGGGCGATCAAAAAGTTGGGTGATACGCTGATGGGCGCCGGCGCGATCGGTGGCGTGGCGTTTCTCGCGCAAGGCTTGGCGGGGGCGGCGGCGAAGGCGGAGGAACTTTCCATCGCGTTCCGCAACGGCGCAATCGGCGCGGGGGATGTGGTCGATCAAATCGCCAGATCGATTCCCGTGCTCGGATCCGTCTATGCGGCAACGGACTCGATCTTGGAGGTGATCAATGGTGCCAAGGCGGCGGCAGCGCGGTTGAACAGCGAATTCCAGTCATTGACCAGAGCCAGCGATGGACTGCTCAAGATGAACTCGCAAACAAAAGAATGGGCCAAGGGGATGCGCGATGTGGCGCAGGCGGCGAAGGATGCGGCGTATATTTTAAGTTTGCCGCCCGAGCAACGGGCCGGGGCACAGCAGCAAATCAACCAACGGAACCGCGCCGGCGCGATCGACTCCAGCCTTGCCGACCAGGAGAAAGCGATCAACGACGTGGCGAACGCGGCGGTGGAGAAGTCGGAGAAGGCGATGCGTGATGCGGCGAAGGCAGTCGGCGACGGGACCATGACGAAAGATCAGGGCAACCTCGCGGTCCGCGTCGCCTATGAGACGAAGTACACGGCCGAAGTCAGCCGCGACACTCAACTCCGCGCGGCGCGGAAGGCTGCCGCGGAAGCGCGCGCTGCTGATGCCGCGCAGGCCGTCGCCGAGCAGGCGGAGAGCGAGCGTGTCGCCAAGGAGAAAGCGGCGGCGGACGCCAGCGCGGGCGAGAAGGCGCTGGCCGACGCGCAGATGGAGGCGCATGTGCAGGCGCTGCGTGCGGCGGGGAAGGGGCGGGAGGCGGACCTGGTGGCGATGTGGGCGGGGATCAACAAGCGGATCGCGGCGGCGCGGACGCAGCAGGAAAAGGATGCGATCCGCCAATCGGGGCAATCCGAGGAATCGCAGATGCGCCAGGGATGGGCCGAGCAGGACGCGGTTCCGCAAAAGCAGGCGGCGGAGGCGGCCAGGCGGGCGGTGGACGCCTGGCGGGAGTCGATGAAGAGCGCGGGGGACAAGCTCGATGACCAGTTCAAGCAACTGGTGGACTGGCGGAAGAAGGGATTGATCACCGACGACGAGGCACAGGCGGGGATGAAGAAAATCGATGAGGCGCGGGCGGCGCTGACCCCCAGGGCACCGGAGGGGCCGACGCCGATCACGAGCCTGATTGAATCGGGGAGCCAGGCGGAAAACAGCCTCCGGGCGCAGATCGAGATGCAGGGGAAGGACGTGATCCCCAAGGCGCAGCTTGATGAGGCGAAGACGCACACGAGCCTCCTTGAGCAATTGATCGGCAAGTTCGCGGTGGCGGCGATTGGGGCGTGAGGGAGCAACGATGAAGGATGAGAAGAGGATCGCGCGGAGACGCGAAGGCGCAGAGAAGAATTGATCTTGGAATTGGACGCGACGCATGGCATGGATCACGGTGCAATTGATCGAGGATGAGTTCACGGACAACGCCGAGAGCGGCGGGTCGGCGTCTGTGAAATACTACTGCGAGGCCGATGCGGCGACGACGTGCGACGCGGCGATCGGGGCGAGCGTGAGCGGCGGGGGCGCGGTGCCGGCGCTGAAGACGGCGTACAGCGTGGGGTGGCCGTTTTGCACGGTCAAGAGCCACAAAGTTGAGCGGCTCAGCGCGACGCAGTTCCGCGTGGGGGTGGAATACGCGAGCCCGACGGGCGGGGCGGCGGCGACGAACGACACGGATTTGCTGCTGTTGCCGGCGAAGATCAAGCGGTCGGCGGAGGAGTACCAGGAGGCGTTTGAGAAGGATGTGAACGGGAAGATCGTCCGCAACTCGGCGGGAGATCGATTCGACCATCTGCCCGAGCGGATGACGGGGGTGGGCATCTTCTCGATTCAAAAGTATGTCAACGCGACGGGGCGGGCGGCGATCGATGCGGCGTGGAACACGGTCAACAGCGGCAGCGTCACGATTGACGGCGTGAGCTGCGCGGCGGAGACGTGCTGGCTGGTCAGCCCGGTCTATGAGCCGGTTGATGGATCGACGGGGGTCTTCTCGGCGAACTTCGTCGTCAAATACAAAAAGGCGGGATGGAAGATCAAGGTGTGCGACTATGGCTACCGAGAGCTCGTGGACGGCAAGCCGGGCCGGATCATGGAGCAGCCGTTGAAGTCGGATGGCACGCTGGACACGGACCCGCGCAACGCACGGCCCAGCACGCTGCCCTGGCCGCTGAATGGATCGGGCATGAAGAAGGCGAACCAGACGGATGATCCATTTGATATTGAGTTTGTGCCGATCGTGTCGGCGAGCTGGGCGAGTTTGCCTTTGGCGTGAATCGTGATGAGTGAGGCGCGATGAGTGAAGGGCTGTTGATCGATCGACCGACGTTTGAGCGGATCGCCAGGGCGGTGCGCGCGGTGGAGGCGCGCAAGCCGCGTGTGGGGGCGGCTGGATTCGATTCGCGCCATGATTCCTGGGGCGGGCAGGCGCAGATCCGCTATGGCACGCTCGCGTCGCCCTGGACCGGCGGCGACACCGTGACGCTGACACCGTGCCTCTCGGCGACCGACGACACGGCGATTGATGGGGCGGATGATGTGACGTGCTCGATCTACTGTCAGACCGGGCAGGCGGGGCCGATCGTCGCGACGGATGGGACGATCCTCGCGTTTGTGGACCGCGACCCGACCGCCACGCCGCCGACGGGGTGGCTGGTCAATCCGCCGGTGCGTGTCATGCTGCCGGTGAGTTTGTCGAGCGATGGGGGAGCGGGGACGGCGGCATCGCCATACACCTACACGGCGGCGCTGGAGGGCGTGACGCTGGGGACGGGCCTCGCGCCGGCGTGGAGGCCGATTGCGGCGGATGTGACGGGGGCGGCGAGCGTGGGGACGGGATATTTCACGGGGACGACGTTCAGTCTTTACTCGGCGGCGGAAGCCTTTGACGTGACGACCTGCACATGAGCATTGCGATTGCCCAACCTCGACTCTGGACGCCCTCGCGCCGAATCCTCCAACCGGTGCGGGGAATTCTGCACAAATGGACCGAACTCTTTTCGCAGGGCGTTCAGGTGGGCGGGGGGAAGGTGCGGATCAAGGATGGGAAGGTCATCGTCACGGATTCGACGGCGTGCTGTTGTGAGTCTCCATGCACGCAGTACGCTCGACTCCTCAAATGTTCCGATGGAACCCAGTCCGATTATTGGGTGGCCGACAGTGCAATGTCTTTTGGCGATGTGTGTAAGGGTCCGGATGGGCTGTGCTATTCCTACCCGGACGGGAGCGGCCAACGCTGCTACCAGAAAACCGATGGAACGCCGTGCGACACGGTGCCGGGCGGAGGAATCGCGTGTGGTGCGATCACCAAGATCACGCCATCGCTTCACAATGCCCTAGGCATCCGGTGTCTGTGCAATTCATGCGGGAATTGTGCCGACTTCACGGTGGCGTGGCCAACGAGCGTGCTCGCCACGCTGGGTGGGGCGTGGCCATCCTGCGTGGCCACAGCGCCCGGCAGCGTGCCTTTATGGGATCGAATCGGGACGACAGTGGCGTCGCCGCCCGCATGCGGCATCGTTGCTCTGGATTTTCCAAGCTACAAACGATGGGATGGCGCGTATTTGAGAAAATTCGAGGTGGTGTATTTCACCAACCTTGCTGCGGATGGCGTGTGCGACGAGGGTGATGTGTGCGGATGGCGGATGAGCGTCTCGACAGAGATCACCGGGTATGGACCGGGCACTTATTATTATCACAAGCTGACAAACACGCACACGATTCTGGGGACATACACCTGCTGCAGGGCGATTGCACCGACGGGGTATTTCCCAAGCGGGTGTCCTTGCCCACCGGATATTACGCTCTCATGAACGATGCGGACGCACATGCGAAATATGGCCGCAACCCTTCGCCGGGCGTGAGGGCGCATTTGCGCGACGTGGGGATCGAGGTTGAGTGGCCGGAGGCTGAGGTGACGACACCGCCTCCCGCACCGCCACCCACCCGACGGGCCCGCCTCCGCTCGCTCACCTCCGGCGCGATGATGGCCATCCTCCAACGCCCCCTCGTGGCGCGGGCGATGCTGGCGACGCTGGCCAACTCGACGGACAAGGGGCTGGGTGACATTGTGGCGCGGTGGGCGGCGCGGTTGGGGATCAAGGAAACGCCGGGGTGCGGGTGCTCGTCGAAGCGGGCGACGCTGAATGGGATGTGGCCGATGAAGGTCCGGTGAATTGCGTTCGACGCTGGCGCAGAGCTGCGTCGAACGACCATTGAAGGGGGATCGAGAGCCGGAAAAAAGGCTGGTCCAAAAGGGCCGGCTGTCGGTCTGCGCTGATGTGCCGTCTCAAGTAGCTGGCCCGAAATCTCAAGTAGGGTGGCCAACTACAGAAACCACTTATGGAACTAACATCACGGACAACGGAGAGGGGGGGATTCGAACCCCCGGTACAGATTTTAGTCCGTACAACGGTTTAGCAAACCGTCGCCTTAAGCCGCTCGGCCACCTCTCCAGGAAGCTCAAAAGGTACGGCGATTCGTCGTCAAAGGCAAGCGCGGAGGTCACGATTGCGCCGACCAGATTCCATCCGGATCGGCGGCACGGAAGGCGGCGCGGAGCTTTTTCACTGCATCGGCATCCAAGGGACCTTTCGCGGCGTTGGCGAGGTTGGCGCGGGCGTTGGCCAGGTTGCTCGTGCCGATGATGGCGCTGCTTACCCCTTTTTGCGCCAGCGTGAAACGCAATGCGATTTCCGGCCAATGTGTTTCATCCGCAAAGCCAAGATCGGTCGCCTTCAACTTCATTTCGGCGAAGCGCTCCGTATAGGTTTTGGCATAATGTTGATACATCCCCTGCTGGCTGGTCAATGTCTTCCATGCGGCGTTGGCGATGGGGCGTTTGGCCAGGACACCGACGTTGTGGCGCTCCGCATGGATCAAACCGTTGTCGATATTCGTCTGATCGACGATGTTAACGGATGTTTCCAGGACGGCCACATCAGGCAATGTCGCGGCATACGCGCCGACCTGGTTGTCGGCTGAGACGCCGGCGAAGCGGATCTTTCCGGCATCTCGCGCCTTGAGCAGCGCCGCCAGCGCATCGCCTTGTTGCAAAGTCGGCATGTCCGGCGTGTGCAGGAGCATGACGTCGAGATGATCGGTCTTGCAATATCGAAGGGAACGCTCAATCACCTCGGCGATCAGCTTGGCCGACCAGTTTTCGCTCGTCACACCGGGTACTTGCTTGCCGCATTTGGAAACCAGGACATATTGATCGCGCCGGTGGGAAATCGCTTCGCCGATGATTTCCTCGGAGCCGGGATAGCTTGATGCGGTGTCGATCAGGTTGACGCCATTGTCCAACAGGAGATTGAGGATGTCGGCCGCCTGACGGCGGTCGGTTTTAAGGTATCCGACTTCCGCCGATCCGAAGCCAAGTGTTGAAACAGACAAGCCGGTTCTTCCGAGAGTATGTTTGGTCATGATGGGATATTGTAGGCGCTTTTGATCCAGATGCCG
>CAYTAP010000011.1:16741-19175 GCA_964435775.1 uncultured Tepidisphaeraceae bacterium | reverse complement strand
CACGGGCATGATTCAGGTACGGCCGCTTGGCTGTCGCGGCGGCGCGGTGTGCGGAATAATGGGTGTGACCGGATAGACCGTCAGCACGGGCAGGGTGCGTGACGTCGATGCGCCGGCGCGCCGCGCGAGGATCGATGCCACGGTTTGATACACCTGCTCCACCGTAATCTTCTGCATACAGACATTGTTGGTGCATGGGGAAAAACGATGGTTCAGCGCGCTGACGCACGGGCTGCAGGCCAGGTTTGCATAAAGCGTGTGGGTCCGCGGGCCGACCGGACCGAACAGCGCCGGTGTTTCCGGGCCGAACATCACCACGGTGTCCATTGGTGTCATGGAGGCGAAATGCCCCGGGCCTGAATCATTGGTGACAAGCACCTCGGCGATGAAGCCCAAAAGCAGCAGTTCCCGCAATGTCGTCCGCCCGGCCATGCTGATGGCGCGAGGCGCATCCAGGCCGGCGTTGATCTGCTGGGCGATCGCATCACCGGATGCCTGCTCACTGGGGCCGCCGGTGATGACAAGGGCCACATCCTCGTGGTGGCTCAGGATGACGTTGGCCAATTCAATGAATCGCTCGGTCGGCCATTTGCGAAGCGGGAGCATGTCCGACGCGTTGGGATTGAGCAGCACCAGCCGCTTGAATGGGCGCCCCAACTGACGCGCCAGTCGATCGCGCAGCGCATCCAGCTCACCGGGATTGGCTTTGAGCAGCGGCGGCGCGAAATCGAGCTCGGGCAGGGGCGCTTTGAGAAGCGGCTCATCACGCGGGTCGGCATGGAGCGCCTCGACAAGCTCATAATATTGGCGCGACACATGCAGGTACGGGTTGTACATCACGCGATGTGTCAGCAGGTTTCCACGGTAGGGGCCTTCATTGGTGAAGCGATGCAATCCCACCCGCCGACGGGCGCCGGTGAGGTAGGCGAGGATCACGGGCGCTCGGGCAAAGAACTCCATGTCCACCGTCGCATCAATCCCCAGGCGACGAATGCGCCAGAGTGAAGCAATGACGTCGAGCGCGAAGGTGAACGGCTTCTTGGCGCGCAAGGCAATCACATTTTCACGTGGGATGACGTCAAGCAGATCGAGGATGGGACGGTTTTCCTCAAAGACCCAGAAGTAAACGTTTTCCCGTCCGACCAATTCCACCGCGCGAGCCAGCGCGCGATAGGCGATCACCGTTGCGCCCTGCTCGATCATCTTGATGACCAGGATTTTCCGCACCGGCGAATTGGCATTCGTCGGCCGACGAAACCATCCGCCGATTCGGCGGACCTGCGTCAGGAAAAAACAGACCGGTCGGCCAAGATACCGATCGAGTTGGAGAATCTTCTGAGGGTTCATAACGTCAGGCTGTCCGCCATGAGATTATCCGCATCGGTGGAAATATGAAAAGCCAAAGAAGTGGAATTTATGAAGGCTGGGCTGCCAAATAACGTGGGAGGCGTCGACGCGCGGCGAAAGGGTGAAGATGTGACGATCATGACGGCGTCGATTTGGCCGAAGGTTTCATGAAGTCGCACCGCAGCACTTCTTATACTTTCGTCCACTCCCGCACGGGCACGGATCATTTCGGCCAGCGGCGGCCATTGACATGCGCTTCTCTTCGTCACGGATCATCTCCATGATCGCCGCTGGCGGACGCCTTGCATTCAAAAGCTGCGCCATCGTCCGCATGTGCGGATCGATGTGGTTGAAGAACCGTTTGTAGGCCGCGCACAAATAATTAAGCCCCTCCTCCCCATCGGGCGTCTTGATGAACCGGTGCTTCGGGCATTCGCCGTTGCAGGCGAAGCGCACCTCGCACTTGCGGCAATAATCCGGGAGCGAATCGGCCTTGTCATTGCCGAACTTGACTTGCGCCTCGCTTTGCACGATCGCCCCCAGCGAATGGTTGAGAATATTGCCGAGGTTGTATTTGGGATAGACATAGTGATCGCAACTGTAGACGTCGCCATTGTGCTCAATCGCCATCGCCGCGCCACACTTTTCGGCAAAGACGCAGAGACTCGACCCCATCCCAGACCAAATCCCCAGCGCGACATCAAACAGTTGAACGTACGTCCGGCCGACATCGCGGCGGACCCACTCGTCAAAGATCGCGCACAAAAAGGCTCCGTATGCCTGACTTCGCACGCTCCATGCGGTGACGACCGCCTCGGGATCCTCTGGCGCGCCCGCCTCGGGTGGCTCGGCCAGATCAAAGCCGAGTACGCGTAATCGCGTTTGCGGCAATCGCTCGACCAACGGGATGAATTGAATGTACCCCGAACCGATCTCGCGCAAAAAGCGGTATACATCCTGCGGCCGCTGACTGTTGGCGTGGTTGACCACCGTCAGCGTGTTGAATTGCGTGTTGTGTTTCTTGAGAAGGCCGATGCCGCGCATGACGGCGTCGAAGGTCGGTTGATCTTTTTTATCCCCGCGATGA